>NZ_JBDJPF010000014.1:0-110631 GCF_054957865.1 Streptomyces xingningensis | reverse complement strand
CGTCATCGACTGCACCGACACCGGAGCATCCCCACCCACCGCCACCGACCCGACCTGGATCTTGCGGCTGACCCGGCGGTCGGCGAGCTTGGTCGGAATGGACGGCATTCCCAGTGAAATCGCGGTCATCTGGCGAGCAACCCCAAGGTCTGATTCATGGTCCCGAGATCGGCGGGCTCCGGCCTCCGAGGTTACGGCAAGTGGTCCCTGCGAAGCACATCCCGCCCCAACGGCCACCCGTATACCGGCGGCCGGACACCATCCGCGTCCGGCCGCCACAGGTGGTTCCCGAGGCTCCGCCTCGGCCCGGACAGCCCCTACGTCAGCCGCACCGGATTCACCACGTCCGCGATCAGCACCAGCAGCGTGAAGCAGACGAAGATCCCCGCGACCACATAGGCGACGGGCATCAGCTTGGCCACGTCGAACGGCCCCGGGTCGGGCCGGCGGAAGACCTTGGCGAAGGCGCGCCGTACGGACTCCCACAGCGCCCCGGCGATGTGCCCGCCGTCCAGCGGGAGCAGCGGCAGCATGTTGAACAGGAACAGCGAGAGGTTGAACCCGGCGACCAGGAACAGCATCAGCGCGATCTGCTGGGACGGCGGAATGTCGAGGTTGAAGACCTCGCCGCCGACCCGGGCCGCGCCGACGACGCCCATCGGGGAGTCCGCCTTGCGCTTGCCGCCGTCGAAGGCGGCGTTCCACAGGTCGGGGATCTTGCCGGGCAGCTGCACCAGCGATTCCACGCCGGACTGGACCATGTCGCCCATCCGGTCCACGGACTGGCCGAAGGACTGCTGGACGACCCCGGTGGCGGGTGCGAAGCCGAGGAACCCGGCGGTCACATACTGGCCCTTGATCGGGTTGCCCCTGCTGTCGTACTTCTGGACCTGGTTCTCGATGAGGTTGGCGTGCAGGTCCAGGCGCTTGCCGTCGCGCTCGACGGTGATGGTGGCGGGGCCGGTGGTCTTGCGGATGTCCTCGGAGATCGTCTTCCAGTCCGGGGTGGACGAGCCGTTGAAGGCGACGATCTTGTCTCCGGCCTTCAGCCCGGCCGCGTTGGCCGGGGACTTGGGCGCGTCCTTGGGGCAGGTGTCGGTGTCGGCCGAGGCCTTGACCACACAGGCCTGGACGGAGTGCACCTGGGTGGTCTGGGTGTTGATGCCGAACGACATCAGCACGCCCAGGAAGAGCGCCACGGCGAGCACCAGGTTCATAAAGGGCCCGGCGAACATCACGATCACGCGCTTCCACGGCTTGCGCGTGTAGAAGAGCCGGGACTCGTCGCCGGGCTGGAGCTCCTCGAAGGCCGCGGAGCGGGCGTCCTCGATCATGCCGCGCCAGGGCGAGGTGGAGCGGGCGCTGATCTTTCCGTCCTCGCCGGGCGGGAACATGCCGATCATGCGGATATAGCCGCCGAGCGGGACGGCCTTGATGCCGTACTCGGTGTCGCCCTTCTTCCGGGAGAACAGCGTCGGCCCGAAGCCGACCATGTACTGCGGCACCCGGATGCCGAACATCTTGGCGGTCGACAGGTGGCCGAGCTCATGCCAGGCGATGGAGAAGAGCAGGCCCACCACGAAGACGACTATCCCGAGGACCGTCATCAGTGCCGTCATGCGTGGGCCTCCGAGGTCGTGTGGGCGGTACCGGAAGAGATACCCGCCACCAGTTCGCGGGCCCGGGCGCGGGCCCAGGTCTCCGCCTGCATGACGTCCGGGACCGTGAGGAGGGTTCCCGCGGCGGGGGTGCCGTGCTCCGCCACGACCTCGGCGACGGTGTCCACGATGCCATTGAACGCCAGGTGTCCGGAGAGGAACGCATCGACGCACTCCTCATTGGCGGCGTTGAAGACGGCGGGCGCGGTGCCACCGAGGCCGCCGACGTGCCGGGCGAGCCCGACCGAGGGGAAGGCCTCGGTGTCCAGCGGGAAGAACTCCCAGGTGGAGGCCCGGGACCAGTCGAAGGCGGGGGCCGCGTCCGGCACCCGCTCGGGCCAGCCGAGGCCGATGGCGATGGGGCCGCGCATATCGGGCGGGGTGGCCTGGGCGAGCGTGGAGCCGTCGGTGAACTCCACCATCGAGTGCACGGCGGACTGCGGGTGGACGACGACCTCGATGCGGTCGAAGGGGATGTCGTAGAGCAGGTGCGCCTCGATGACCTCCAGGCCCTTGTTGACCAGGGTCGCCGAGTTGACGGTGATCACCGGGCCCATGGACCAGGTGGGGTGGGCCAGGGCGTCCTCCCGGGTGACGGAGTCCAGCTCGGCCCTGCTGCGGCCGCGGAAGGGGCCGCCGGAGGCGGTCACGATCAGCTTGCGCACTTCGGCGCGGGTGCCGCCCAGCAGGGCCTGGAAGAGCGCGGCGTGCTCGGAGTCGACCGGGATGATCTGCCCGGGCTCGGCCAGCGCCTTGACCAGCGGACCGCCGACGATCAGCGACTCCTTGTTGGCCAGCGCCAGGGTCCGGCCCGCCTCCAGCGCGGCCAGGGTGGGGGCAAGACCGATGGAGCCGGTGATGCCGTTGAGCACGGTGTGACACTCGCTGCGGGCCAGCTCGGTGGCCGCGTCCGGCCCCGCCAGGATCTCGGGCAGCGGCTCGCGCCCGTAGCGCTCGGCCAGCGCCTCGCGCAGCGCGGGCGCCTTGTCCGCCTGCGCCACGGCCACGGCGCGCACCCGCAGCCGGTGCGCCTGCTCGGCGAGCAGCCCGACCCGGCCGCCGGCGGCCGACAGGGCGGTCACCGTGAAGCGCTCGGGGTTGCGGAGCACCAGGTCGATGGCCTGGGTCCCGATCGAACCGGTCGAGCCGAGGATCACGACCGCGCGCCGGCCGGACGGGGCGGAGGGGGCCGAGTAGCGCAACTGCGGGTCAGCGAGGGAGTCCGTCATCCTCCTATTGTTGCCGCACCGCCGGCCGCACCGGACAGGGTGTCCCGGTGGGCCGGTGAACCGGGTGTGCGGCCGGGTCAGCGGATGGGCCGGTGGACGTTGTCAGCCTTGGACGGACCGGGGGTGGCGTCGGCGATCCAGGGGCCGTCGCCGCTGGGATCCAGGATGCCGCTCTCCAGCCACTGATAGGAGCCGGACAGCACTCCGCCGACGACCTTGCGATCAAGGGCGTCGGTGTTGGTCCACAGCCGCCCGAAGAGCTCCTCGACCCGGATCCGCGACTGGCGGCAGAAGGCGTCCGCGAGCTCATACGCCTGGGTGCCGTGCTCGCCCTCGACGCGCAGCCGCTCGGCCCGTACACAGGCGGCGCTCATCGCGAAGAGCTCGGCGCCGATGTCCACGATCCGGCCGAGGAAGCCCTGCTTGGTCTCCAGGCGGCCCTGCCAGCGGGACATGGCGTAGAAGGTGGAGCGGGCCAGCTTGCGCGCCGAACGCTCGGCATAGCGCAGATGGCCGGACAGGTCGCGGTGCCCGGAGGGGTGGAACTCGGCGTAGGAGAGCGGCAGTTGACCGGGCCCGGCGACCAGCTTGGGCAGCCAGCGGGCGTAGAAGCCGCCCGCCTTGGCCCCCGCCCTGGCCTTGTCGCCCAGCGACTTCTCCGGGTCGATGAGGTCGCCCGCGACGGACAGGTGGGCGTCGACCGCCTCCCGGGCGATGAGCAGGTGCATGATCTCGGTGGAACCCTCGAAGATGCGGTTGATGCGGGAGTCGCGCAGCATCTGCTCGGCGGGGACGGCACGTTCGCCCCGGGCGGCGAGCGAGGCGGCGCTCTCATAGCCCCGGCCGCCGCGGATCTGCACCAGTTCGTCGGACATCAGCCAGGCCATCTCGCTGCCGTAGAGCTTGGCCAGCGCCGCCTCGATGCGGATGTCGTTGCGGTTCTCGTCGGCCATCTGGCTGGACAGGTCGAGGACGGCCTCCAGCGCGAAGGTGGTCGCGGCGATGAAGGAGATCTTTGAGCCGACCGCCTCGTGCTCGGCGATGGACTTGCCCCACTGCTCCCGGGCGCCGGACCACTCCCGGGCGATCTTCAGGCACCACTTGCCGCCGGCCACGCACATCGCGGGGATGGACAGCCGGCCGGTGTTGAGCGTGGTCAGCGCGATCTTGAGCCCGGAGCCCTCCGGACCGATCCGGTTGGCCGCGGGCACCCGCACCTGGTGGAAGCGGGTGACACCGTTCTCGATGCCGCGCAGGCCCATGAAGGCGTTGCGGTTCTCGACCGTGACGCCCTCGGCCGCCGCCTCCACCACAAAGGCGGTGATGCCGCCCCGGTGTCCCTCGCTCCTGGGCACCCGGGCCATCACCACCAGCAGGTCGGCGACCACGCCGTTGGTCGTCCACAGCTTGACGCCGTCCAGGATGTAGTCGTCGCCGTCGGGCACCGCGCCGGTGGCCAGCCGGGCCGGGTCGGAGCCGACGTCCGGCTCGGTGAGCAGGAACGCCGAGATGTCGGTCCGGGCGCAGCGGGGCAGGAAGGTCTCCTTCTGCTGCGGGGTGCCGAAGAGCTTGAGCGGCTGGGGCACGCCGATGGACTGGTGCGCGGACAGCAGCGCGCCGACGACCGGGCTGACGGAGCCGACCAGGGTGAGGGCCTTGTTGTAGTAGACCTGGGTGAGGCCCAGGCCGCCGTACTCGGTGTCGATCTTCATGCCGAGGGCGCCGAGCTCCTTGAGCCCGTTGACCGTCTCGTCCGGGATGCGCGCCTCGCGCTCGATGCGGGCGCTGTCGATCCGGGTCTCGCAGAATTCGCGCAGCCTGCCGAGGAACTCCTCGCCGCGCCGCACGTCTTCCGGCTCGGGCGTCGGGTACGGGTGGATGAGGTCGAGCCGGAACCTGCCGAGGAAGAGCTCCTTGGCGAAGCTGGGCTTCTGCCAGCCCTGTTCGCGGGCCGCTTCCGCGACCTGACGGGCTTCGCGCTCGGAGACCGGCCGTACGGATGGTGCGGACATGAGGCACCTCGCCGCTTGGAGTCGGGGCGGTTGTCCCGGTCGCTACCGACCGGTGCTACTCGTCCGTATGTACCCGATCCGTACGGCGTCTACCAGACCCCGCGCAAGGTTGTGGCGAGCGGGGTGTCCCGGAGCACCCCGCTCGCCCAACTCGCCTAGAGATCCAGGCCGGTGAGAACCAGCACCCGCTCGTAGGTGTAGTCGTCCATCGCATAGCGCACGCCCTCGCGGCCCACGCCGGACTGCTTGGCGCCGCCGTAGGGCATCTGGTCCGCGCGGTAGGACGGCACATCGCCGATGATCACGCCGCCGGTCTCCAGCGCGCGGTGGGCACGGAAGGCGCTCTGCAGGTCATGGGTGAAGACGCCCGCCTGCAGGCCGTACGGCGAGTCGTTGACGGCGGCGAAGGCGGCGGCCTCGCCCTCGGCCCGGGTGAGGGTGAGGACCGGTCCGAAGACCTCCTCACCGGCGATGGTCACCCCGGCGGGCACCTCGGCGAGCACGGTCGGGGCGTAGCTCGCGCCGTCCCGCTTGCCGCCGGTGAGCAGCTTCGCGCCCGCCGCGACGGCCTCCTCGACCCAGGACTCGACGCGCTTGGCGGCGTCCTCGCTCACCAGCGGGCCGACATCGGTCGCCGCATCCGACGGGTCGCCCGTCACCTGGGCCTCGACGGCCGCGACGACCTTGGGGACCAGCCGCTCGTACAGCGAGGCGTCGGCGATCACCCGCTGCACCGAGATGCAGGACTGGCCGCCCTGGTAGTTGGAGAACGTCGCGATGCGCTGCGCCGCCCGGTCGAGGTCCGCCTCGGAGGACCAGTCGGCGAGCACCACGGCCGCGCCGTTGCCGCCCAGTTCGAGCGTGATGTGCTTGCGCGGGACGGAGTCGAGGATGGACCAGCCGACGGGGCCGGAGCCGGTGAAGGAGATGACCGGCAGCCGCTCGTCCTGCACCAGGGCGGGCATCCGGTCGTTGGGGACGGGCAGCACGCTCCAGGAACCGGCGGGCAGCTCGGTCTCGGCGAGCAGTTCCCCCAGGACCAGGGAGGAGATCGGGGTCGCCGGGGCAGGCTTGAGGATGATCGGCGCGCCCACCGCGATGGCCGGGGCGACCTTGTGCGCAGCCAGGTTCAGCGGGAAGTTGAACGGCGCGATGCCCAGCACGCTGCCGCGGGGGAAGCGGCGGGTCAGGGCGAGGCGCCCGGTGCCGCCCGGGTCGGTGTCCAGGCGCTGGGCGTCGCCGGCGTTGAACCGGCGGGCCTCCTCGGCGGCGAAGCGGAACACCGAGACGGCGCGGCCGACTTCACCGCGCGCCCACTTGATGGGCTTGCCGTTCTCGGCGGAGATCAGCTCGGCGATCTTCTCGGTGTTCTCGGCCAGCCGCTTCGACACGTGGTCCAGGGCGGCGGCCCGGAGGTGCGCGGGGGTCGCCGCGAACTCCTCGCGCACCGCGTGCGCGGCGGCGACGGCCTCCTCGACCTGCGCCTCGGTGGGCACGCTCACGGTGCCGACGAGCCGGCCGTCCCAGGAGTTCGTGACGTCGAAGGTCTCCTCGCCGGCGGCCTCTCGGCCGGCCAGCCAGAACGCGTGGGGAGCGGTCACAGTCCCGGCCCTTTCGGTGGTGGTGTGATGGTGGGCTCCCCCACGGTAGGGGCCGGGTGGGCGGAGGGCGTTTGTCCGCGGCGGAGCAGTGTGGTGGTGCAGGGTGCCAATGCGGCGGGGTGGGGCGGGAGTCAGGGCGCGCTTGGTGGGTCGGTGCGGGCCGGGCGGCGCGCTGCCGGGCGTGGCGTGGCCTGTGCCGACCCATGAGACGCGCCCTGACCACCGGCCTGGCCACTGGCCTTGAGGGCCAGCCACAGCTCCATGCGGACGTCCGGGTCGTCCAGCGACCGGCCGAGGATCTCCTCGACCCGGCGCATCCGGTAGCGCAGCGTGTGCCGGTGCACGCCGAGGTCCGCGGCGGCCGCGTCCCACTGGCCATGGCGCGAGAGCCAGGCCCGCAGCGAGGCGACCAGGTCGCCGCGCCCGGTCGCGTCGTGCTCGTGGAGTGCTCGCAGCAGCCCGTCCGCGAAGGCCCGCACCGCATCGTCGGCGAGCAGCGGCAGCACCGAACCGGCGGCCACCTCCTCGTGCTCGACCAGCATCCGGCCACGGCGGCGGGCCACCGAAAGGGCCTGCTCGGCCTGGCGGTAGGCGCTCGCCGCGGCGGCGGGACCGGCCGGGGCGGACAGGCCCAGCGCCAGCTCCGGCCCGTCCTCGCCCGGGGTCTCGGCGAGGGCCGCGCACGCCGCGACGGCCGCGCCGCCGTCGGCGGCGAGGACGACCAGCCGGGCACCGTCCGGGACGATCAGCACCGGCTCGGCGGCCCGGCCGGCGGCGGTCTCCACGGTGTCGGCCAGCGCGGCGAGCGGGTCCCCGGCCTCCTGCTCGGCGGCGGCCGGCAGGGCCTCCGCGAGGAGCAGCCGGCAGGGCGCGTCGAGCAGCGAGCCGTACAACTCCCCGGCCACCGCCCGCGCATGGTCCGGCTCACCGGCCAGCAGCATCCGCAGCACCGCCGTCCCCAGCCGCTGCTCCGCGTCCTGCAGGGCGCGGGACCGCTCGGTCGTCAGGGTGAGCAGCGCGATCGCCGAGTGCACGGCATAGCGCTCGGCGGTGCCCAGTGGCGCACCGGTGCCGACGGCGAGCACCCCCCGGGACCGGCGGCCCGAGCCCAGGGACTGCAGCTCGACGCGGTCGGCGCCCTCCTCCGCGGGGCCGACGACCGCGCTCGCGGGGGCGGGCCGGGCCCGCAGCCGTTCGACATCGGCGCCCAGGCGGGCGGCGCGGCGGGCGGCCCAGTCGGGCGCGGCGGCGACCACCGCGCCGGAGGCGTCGTAGAGCGCGGTCCAGCCGCCGAGGTGCGCGGCGAGCCGGGCGAGCAGGGCCACGGGCCCGTCCGCGCCGAGCGCGGCCCGGGTCAGCTCGCGCTGGGCCTCGAACCCCGCCGTCACCGCGCGGTACTGGTCGGCGGCGATGGCCGCCGAGACGGCCTTGCTGATGGCGATGAACGGGGTGCGCCGGGGCACCTCCAGCAGCGGCAGCCCTTCCGCCTCGGCGGCCCGGACGAGCGCGGTGGGCACCTGTTCGTAGTTGACGCCGACGGCGAAGCCGAGCCCGACCACCCCGGCCCGCGCCAGCCTGCGCACATAGGCCCGCATCTCCCCGGGATCCGCCGCGTCGATCTTCAGCGCGGTGATCAGCAGCAGCTCGCCGCCGTCCAGCCAGGGGCCGGGGTCGGCCAGCTCGCTGACGTGGGCCCAGCGGACCGGGGTGTCCAGCCGGTCCCCGCCCGCGAGCACGGTGAGCTTGAGCGCGGAGTGGTGGACGAGCGAGGCGAGCGTCGGGGGCATGGCACCTTCGGGCGGGGCATCGGCGGTGACGGCGCCGTCCCGGGTGAACGGCTGTGACCGATTGTCCCTCACCGGGGCGACCGGCGGGCGATCACTTGAGGAGGTCGATCAGGACCGGCGGTGCGCTCCCCTCCCGCACCGAGGTCACGGACAGCACCGCGTGCCCGGCCGGCACCCCGTGCGCCAGCTCCGAGGCGGACCAGCGCTCCCGCTCCACCCTGCGGACCGTCACCGACTGGGCGGTGGCCGCCCGGCCGGTCACCAGCTGGCGCACGATGTGCAGGGCGCGGGTGAACGGCTCATGGGCGATGATCTGCCGGTCGGTGACAACGCGGGTCTCGACCCACTCCTTGCCCCACACCTCCGCGAAACGGGCACCGTCCCAGGTGGTCACCCCGGAGAACGCCATTCGGCAGCCGACCGAGCCGAGCAAGGGGGTGCGCAGAGTTTCGGGTACGTCATCGAGCGTACGGAGCACCAGCACGGCGCCGGCATTGGCGGAGCGCAGCCGGCCGAGGCCGCGTACGGCGTCGGGGGTGATGGTGTGGGTGGCGTCGTCCAGCACCAGGCAGGCGAACAGCGAACGGTCGGCCCGGCCGGCCACGCACTCCGTGAACTGCGCCAGGACCAGCCGTGCCAGCAGCCGGGACGCCTCGGCGTGGCCGCGCTCGGGCAGGTCGATCCGGACCCGCAGCGGGTGCTCGAGGGTGCGGAGGGAGAAGGTGCGGCCCGGGTCGGTGGTGCTGAAGAAGCGCGCGAAGGCGGGCCGGTCGAGGAGCGCGAGCCGGTCGGCGAGCAGCGGCCCGGGATCGCCGGGGCGCTGTGACTGCCGTTCCCGGGCGTCGAGTTCGCGGAGGTGGGCGTCCTGCCCGGCGGCCTCGAGCGCTGCGCGCAGTGTGCCGAGGGCGGCGGCCGAGCCGTCGAGCAGCTCCCGGAGTTCGGGCACGCCGGGGAAGCGGCCATGGGCCGCGTGGTAGGGGCCGAGGAGCTGGGCCAGCGCGGTCGCGGCCCGGCGGCCGTCGCCGCCGGGGAGGGTGGCGGTCACATCACCGACCAGGCCCTCGGCGAGGATGGCCGCGGCCTCGTCGGGGTCGTCGGTGCCGCCGTACAGGTCGAGGTCGTACGCCGAGTCCGGCCGTCCGATCTTGACCACCACGTCGAAGGCCTCGTCGGGCGCGAGCCCCGCCCCCGCCGCCCCGACCGCGACCACCGCCGCCCGCCCGGCGAGCGCCTGCAGGCACAGCGACTCCAGCACGGGCCGCACCAGCCGGTCCGTCTTGCCGCACCCCGGAGGTCCGACCGCGAGCACCGAGGTGCCGAGCAGCGCCGGGTCGAGGGCACAGCCGACGCCGCGGTGCGCATAGGGGTTGCGCTCCTCGTCGGCGGCGGTGCCGATACGGACCTGGGAGGTGACCAGGTCATGGCGGGCCGAGCGGACGGGCAGATCGCGGGCGCCGGACGGGTGGGCACAGGCGGCGGCCCCGTGCCGCAGCACGGTGTCGGTGAAGGCGGCCAGCCGGGCGGGCTGGGCCCGTACGGACTGCCAGGCGCGCTCGATGCGGGCGTGGTCGACATCGTTCATCAGCCCCGCCCAGGCGTCCGCGGCGAGGCGGTCGGCCGCGTCGTGGGCGCCCAGAGTGCGGAGGTGGGGCCACTGGGCGGGGTCCTCCTGGGGGGTGGAGGGGGCGGGGTCCGGGGAGTTGGGGGTGGGGCGCTGATGGTTTTGGCCGGCTGTGCCGGTGTCGGTTCCGCCGTAGCGGCGGAGGAGTTCGCGCCAGTGGCCCAGGCGGCGGGCCAGGGCCAGGAGGGCGAGGGTGAAGAGGATGTAGTAGGTGTACGAGGCATAGAGCCATGATGTAGCCGACTCCCGCCAGGACTCGGGGGTGAGTTGGAGCAGTGGCCATACCCAGACCTTGCCGAGGGTTCCACTCAGAAGTAGAGGCGTTACCACCAAGACGCCGACGAAGGTGAGCACAGCGCGAGCGATGAGCTGCGGTGCTGGAATCTGTTGCGGGACTACGGGGGTGAAGAATCGGGGGTATTGACTCACGAAAGCCTGCTGAACTGGCGCGGAGGCACGCTTAACCGGTTCTAGCAATCGACTCACGAACCAACGCCCGGCAGGCCCGAGATATCGACGCCAGAGCTCGGGCCACCTGCCGATCCGGCCGAAGAGCGCAGCCAGCACGCTCAGAACAAGAACGAAGTACACATACGACGCAATGATGTACTCCTCGCTGTCCTTGTCCCACGAGTCGGGAATCATCGCCCGCAAAGGCCAGGTCCAATACGGCCCAAGGAACCCATTGGACAGCAACGACCAGAACAGCCACCCGCACAAAAACGCAATAACCGCCCCACTCACCAACTGCCGCCCAGGAACCCGCCCCGGCTCCTCCGGCGGCCTGGGCCGGTGTTCGTAGGCCCAGATGCCCGGCCGGGACATGGTGCGCGAGGCGCGCAGCCAGGCCACGAAGGGCGGCGGTGGGCCTTCGGCCACCGCCTGGCCGGGACCGGCATCGGTGGGCCCCGGCGCCTCCACCGCCCCCATGACCGGGTGCACCGGCACGGCCCGGGGGCGCGGCACATCCGGCGCGCCCGGCACGTCCTGCGCATCCGGCATACCCGCCGCACCCCGCGCCCCGTACGTGCCCTCGGTGTCCATCCGCCGCTCCTCGCCCCGACCAGAAGGTCCGCGTGCTTCGCTCCGCGCCTCAATCTAGTGTCTTCACAGCGGGAGTTCAGCGTCCCCGGCTCGCACGAAGAACGATCGCGGCAGGCCATCACGCCGGGCATCCACGGCTCGGCTATGTCCGGTACGGACAAGGCGACGCGCGCACTTCTCCCGAACGGAACATGCCCGGGCCCGGCCCGCGCCCCTAGCCTGCGACCAAAACAACCCCCCGCCCGACCCCGCACCCCCTGGAGCCCCTCATGACCGAACTGACCGGAGGCCCGTCCCTCCCCCAGGAGCGCCGCGTCGTCACCGCGATCCCCGGCCCCAAGTCGCTGGAGCTCCAGGCTCGCCGCACCGCCACCGTGGCCGGTGGCGTGGGCTCGGTGCTGCCGGTGTTCACCGTGCGCGCGGGCGGCGGTGTGATCGAGGACGTGGACGGCAACTCGCTGATCGACTTCGGCTCGGGCATCGCGGTGACCTCGGTGGGCTCCAGCGCGGAGGCCGTGGTGCGCCGGGCGGCCGCGCAGCTCGCCGACTTCACCCACACCTGTTTCATGGTGACCCCGTACGAGGGCTATGTGGAGGTCTGTGAGCAGCTCGCCGAGCTGACCCCGGGCGATCACGCCAAGAAGTCGGCGCTGTTCAACTCGGGTGCGGAGGCGGTGGAGAACGCGGTGAAGATCGCCCGCGCCCACACCGGACGGCAGGCGGTCGTGGTCTTCGACCACGGCTACCACGGCCGGACCAACCTGACGATGGCGCTCACCGCCAAGAACATGCCGTACAAGCACGGCTTCGGGCCGTTCGCCCCCGAGGTCTACCGGGTGCCGGTGGCCTATGGCTATCGCTGGCCCACCGGCCCGGAGAACTGCGCGGAGGAGGCCGCGGCCCAGGCCATCGACATGATCACCAAGCAGGTCGGGGCGGACAACGTCGCGGCGATCATCATCGAGCCGGTGCTGGGCGAGGGCGGCTTCATCGAGCCCGCCAAGGGCTTCCTGCCGCGCATCGCACAGTTCGCCAAGGACAGCGGCATCGTCTTCGTCGCGGACGAGATCCAGTCCGGCTTCTGCCGCACCGGGCAGTGGTTCGCCTGCGAGGACGAGGGCATCGTCCCGGACCTGATCACCACGGCCAAGGGCATCGCGGGCGGTCTGCCGCTCGCCGCCGTCACCGGCCGCGCGGAGATCATGGACGCGGCGCACCCGGGCGGCCTCGGCGGCACCTATGGCGGCAATCCGGTGGCCTGTGCGGCGGCGCTCGGCTCGATCGAGACCATGCGCGAGCTGGATCTCAACGCCAAGGCCAGGCGCATCGAGGAGGTCATGAAGGGCCGTTTGACCGCGATGCAGGAGAAGTCGGACATCATTGGCGACATCCGCGGCCGGGGCGCGATGATCGCGATCGAACTGGTGGAGCCCGGTACCAAGACCCCCAGCCCGGCCGCCGCCGGGGCGCTCGCCAAGGCCTGCCATGCCGAGGGGCTGCTGGTGCTCACCTGCGGTACCTACGGCAATGTGTTGCGCTTCCTGCCTCCGCTGGTCATCGGCGAGGACCTGCTCAACGAGGGCCTGGACATCATCGAGGCCGCCCTGGCCCGCGTCTGAGCGGCGGGCGGTGGGCGTCGGACGGTGGACGCCGGCCGGTGGTATCCGGCCGACGGGGATCACGACCGGCCGCGATCGCCCATGCGTGCGTGAAGAACCTGTGCGGGGCGGGTGGTGGAGGGGTGATCCGGCTATCGGCAACGTCCGCACTGCCGTACGGTTTTTTCGGATGAGCGCAACACCCGGCCCGCAGGGAACCGCGGGCAGCCCCGAGCCGGTCGGTCCCCAGCGCCGGCCCGGTCGTGCCTTTGTGCACACCATCGGAGCCCTGTGCTCCGGGCATCCTCACCGATCGGACGGCCGCCCGCCCCATACCCCCCGGGGCGCGCGGCACACCGGTCAGCACGGCGGCCCCGGAACCACCCCCCCTGTTCCGGGGTCGCCGACCGCCCGCCTCCGGGCCGCCGCCCTCCCCGCGCTGTGCGCCGCGTTGTTCGCCCTGATCGCCTGGCAGGTGGCCGCGCACGGTCCACTGCGCACCCTGGACGAGCGGCTGGGCCGGACGGTCGCGGGCTCGGCCGTCCCCTCCCCCGTCGCCGGGTTCCTCGCCGACCTCGGCAATGCGGCGGTGGCACTGCCGGTGCTGGCCGCCGCCGTGCTGTGGGCCATGCTCCGCCCCCGGGCACCGGGCCACCGGCTGCGCCCGGTGGCCGCCGCGCTCGCCATGGCGCTGGTGCCCGCGCTGATCGTCCCGCTCAAGGCGTGGATCGCCCGCCCCGGCCCGCCCGCCATGGGGGCCGGCCCGCATGACGGCTTCTTCCCGTCCGGCCATGCCGCCACGGCGGCGGTCGCCTACGGTGCGGTGTTGCTGTTGCTGCTCCCCCGGCCCCGGCTGCCGGTGACGCTCGGCTGTGTCCTGCTCAACGCGGGCGTCGGCATCGGGCTCGTCCGGCGCGGCTACCACTGGCCGTTGGATGTGCTCGGTGCCTGGTGTCTGGCCGCCGTGGTGTTGTGGTGCCTGGCCCGGGTGCTCAGCCCCGCTCCCGGTCCGGGAACGCGGCGGCCTGGTGCATCGCCTGCTCCAGCAGCGCCGGATCGGTGAGCGTCCCGGAGCCGTCGGGCGCCACCAGCCAGCGGAGCCCGACGACGGCCCGCCCCGGATGGGGAACCGCGAGCCAGGTGCCGTGACCGGCGGCCCGTACCCCGGTGGCCACCCAGTGGACGGCAGTGCCCGGGGGCACCAGGAAGGCCGTCCTGGCGCCCTGGGCGTCCGTGAGTACGGGGCCGGGCCGGCCGGTGAGCCGGGTCAGCACGCCCAGCGTGGCATGGCCGAGCCCACCGGGCAGGAAGAGGACGTCCCACACCCGGCCGGCCGGCAGCAGCGTCACCCCCAGCGGGCCGCGCTCCCACTCCCACCGGCACGCTCCGGGGTCGGGCGCGGCCGATGCCAGCCACTCCACCGCGCTCCTCGGCCCCATGCCGTGACCCATGACCGTTCCTCCGTCCGTGTCCGCCGCTGTTGCGTGCACGGATGAAGAGGCGGTGGGACGCGCATCATGACGCGGCTTTGCCGGACCGCCGGACCGTCAGCTGTCAAAGCCGAGGCCGACCTTGTCCATGGCCTTGAGCCAGAGGTTGCGGCGGCCGCCGTTCTCGTCGGCGCGGGTCATCGACCACTGGGTGAGGCCGATGCCCACCGACCGCACCGGTTCGGGCGGGAAGGGCAGGGGCTTGCTGCGGACCATCTCCAGCTCGGTGCGCTCGGTGCGTTCCCCGGCGAGCAGGTCGAGCATCACCTCCGCGCCGAAGCGGGAGGCGCCGACGCCGAGGCCGGTGTAGCCGAGGGCATAGGCGACCCGGCCGCCGTGCGCCGTGCCGAAGAAGGCCGAGAAGCGGGAGCAGGTGTCGATGGCGCCGCCCCAGGCATGGGAGAAGCGCACGCCCTCGAGCTGCGGGAAGCAGCGGAAGAAGTGCTCGGCGAGCTTCTGGTAGGTGGCCGGGTGATGGTCGTACTCGGCCCGGACCTCGCCGCCGTAGTGGTAGACGATGTCGTAACCGCCCCACAGGATGCGCCGGTCGGCCGTGAGCCGGAAGTAGTGGAAGTGGTTGGCGCTGTCGCTGAGCCCCTGCCGTCGCCGCCAGCCGATGGCCGCCAGCTGCTCGTCGCTGAGCGGCTCGGTCGTCAGCGCATGGTCGTAGACCGGCGCAATATACGGGCGCAGCCGCTTGACCAGTGAGGGAAAGGCGTTGGTGCCCAGTGCGGCGTGCCGGGCGAAGACCCGGCCGTAGGGGGTGCGGACGGCGATGCCGGTGCCGCGGGAGGAGAGTTCGGTGCCGGGGGTGTGCTCGTAGATGCGCACGCCCGCCTCGAGGCAGGCCCGGCGCAGGCCCCAGACGAGCTTGGCGGGGTGCAGCATGGCCACGCCCTCGCGGTTCCACAGGCCGGCCAGGAAGGTCGGGGAGTCGACCTCGGCACGCAGGGCGTCGCGGTCCAGGAGCTCATGGCCGGCGAAGCCGAGGGCGGCGAGCTCCTCGGCGGTCTCGCGCAGTTCCTCGGCCTGGTGCGGCGCGGTGGCAATGTCGATCTCACCGGTGCGTTCGAAGTCGCAGTCGATGCCATGGCGGGCGAGGGCGGCCTCGATGCCGTCGAGGTTGCGCAGGCCGAGCTTCTCCAGGAGGGGGAGTTCACCGGGCCAGCGGGCCAGGCCGTTGCCGAGGCCATGGGTGAGGGAGGCGGCGCAGAAGCCGCCGTTGCGGCCGGAGGCGGCCCAGCCGCATTCCTCGCTCTCGATGAGGACGACATCGCGGCCGGGGTCGCGTTCCTTGGCGTTGAGCGCGGTCCACAGGCCGGAGTAGCCGCCGCCGACGACCAGCAGATCGCAGTGCTCGTCGCCGACGAGGGCGGGACGGGCCTCGGGCCGGGCGGGGTCGTCGAGCCAGTAGGGGCGCAGGTGGGTGTCGGACAGTGCTTGGACAGGGGTGGTCCGGGGGTGCCCCCCGGAAACAGAACGCATGGCACCGGCGGCCATGGTCTCAGCTCCTTCTTCGTCTCCGTCCGGCCAGCTGGCCGACGAGCACGCACAGCACGGCGATGGCGAACATCGCGGTTCCCATGACATTGATTTGAACGGGTGTGCCCCGTTGTGCCGCTCCCCATACGAACATGGGGAAGGTCACAGTGGAGCCGGCGTTGAAGTTGGTGATGATGAAGTCGTCGAAGGAGAGCGCGAAGGACAGCAGCGCTCCCGCGGCGATGCCGGGGGCGGCGATGGGGAGCGTCACCCGCAGGAAGGTCTGCAGCGGGGTGGCGTAGAGGTCCTGGGCGGCCTGTTCCAGCCGGGGGTCCATGCTCATCACCCGGGCCTTGACGGCGGTGACCACAAAGCTCAGGCAGAAGGTGATGTGGGCGACCAGGATGGTCCAGAAGCCGAAGCTGACGCCCATGTTGAGGAAGAGCGTCGCCAGCGAGGCGGCCATCACGACTTCGGGCATGGCCATCGGGAGGAAGATCAGAGTGCTGACCGGGGAACGGGCCCGGAAGCGGTGGCGGGCGAGGGCGAAGGCGATCAGGGTGCCCAGCACGGTGGCGCCGAGGGTGGCGAAGAAGGCGATCCGCAGGCTGAGCGAGAGCGAGCCGCACAGGTCGGCGACGTCGCAGGGGTGGGTCCAGGCATCGGTGGAGAAGCGCTGCCACTCGTAGTTGAAGCGGCCGTTGGGCTTGTTGAAGGAGAAGACGGTCACGATGACGTTGGGGAGCAGCAGATAGCCCAGCGTCAGCAGGCCCGCGATCACCACCAGCTTGCGTCGGAGTCGGCGCATCAGACGAGCTCCTCCGTCCCGGACTTGCGGATGTGGACGGTGACCATGGCCAGGATGGCGGCCATCAGCAGGAAGGACAGGGCGGCGGCGGTGGGGTAGTCCAGGACGCGCAGGAACTGGGACTGGATGACGTTGCCGATCATCTTCTGGTCCGGGGAGCCGAGCAGTTCGGCGTTGATGTAGTCGCCGGTGGCGGGGATGAAGGTGAGCAGCGTGCCGGCCACCACCCCCGGCATGGACAGCGGGAAGGTCACCTTGCGGAAGGTGGTCAGCGGCCGGGCGTAGAGGTCGCCGGCCGCCTCGTGGAGCCTGCCGTCGATGCGTTCGAGCGAGGTGTAGAGCGGCAGGATCATAAAGGGCAGGAAGTTGTAGGTGAGGCCGCAGACGACGGCGAGCGGGGTGGCCAGCAGCCGGTGGCCCTCGGTGATGCCCAGGGCGTCGGTGAGGCCGAGGATGTGCAACGAGTCCAGTGCGGAGACCACCGGGCCGCCGTCGGAGAGGATCGTCTTCCAGGCGAGGGTGCGGATCAGGAAGCTGGTGAAGAACGGCGCGATGACCAGGATCATCAACAGGTGGCGCCAGCGGCCGGACTTGACGGCGATCAGGTAGGCGAGCGGGTAGCCCAGCAGCAGGCAGAGCACCGTGGCGATGGCGGCGTAGCCCACCGAGCGCAGGAACTGCGGGTAGTACTGGGTCAGGGCGTCCCAGTAGGTGGCGAAGTGCCAGGTGATCCGGAAGCCCTCCTCGAGCGATCCGGTCTGCACCGAGGTGGACGCCTGGTAGACCAGGGGCGCGGCGAAGAAGACCAGCAGCCAGAGGATGCCGGGGAGCAGCAGCCAGTAGGGGACCAGCCGCCTGCGCCGGACAGTTGCCGAGGGGGCCGCCGAGGGGGGCGCGTCGGTGACGGTCGTCATGAGGGGCCCCGTCCCGGGCCGACGTCCGTGCCGTCCTCGATGCGCTGGGCGGCGTCCAGTCCGAAGCCATGGCCCGGGTTCCAGTGCAGAACGACCTCGGCGCCGGGGACCAGGCGGGAGTCGCGCTCGATGTTCTGCCGGTAGACGGAGAGCCCGGCGGCCACCGGGCTGTCGACCAGGTACTGGGTGGAGACGCCGGTGAAGCCGGCGTCGGCTATCCGGCCGTGGACGCGGTTGCGGCCCTCGGGGATGGTGTCCGCGTCCTCGGCGTGGGTGAGGGTGATCTTCTCGGGGCGTATGCCGGCCAGGAGCCGGCCGCCGGCGCGGGCGGTGGCGGTACACCGGGCGGCCGGGAGAGTGAGTGTGGTGTCGGCGGCGCGCAGCACGATGGTGTCTCCGGAGGCTTCGAGGACGTCGGCGGCGATGAGGTTGGAGGTGCCCAGGAAGTTGGCGGCGAAGGTGGTGCGCGGGGTCTCGTAGAGGTCGGCGGGGGCGCCGAGTTGCTCGACCCGGCCGGCGTTCATCACGGCGACCGTGTCGGCCATCGTCATGGCCTCTTCCTGGTCGTGGGTGACGTGGATGAAGGTGATGCCCACCTCGGTCTGGATGCGCTTGAGCTCCAGTTGCATCCGGCGGCGGAGCTTGAGGTCCAGGGCGCCGAGCGGCTCGTCCAGGAGCAGCACCCGCGGGTGGTTGATGAGCGCGCGGGCGACGGCGACGCGCTGTTGCTGTCCGCCGGAGAGCTCATGGGGCTTGCGGCGGGCGAAGTCGCCGAGCTGGACGAGGTCGAGCATCTCGCCGACCTGCTTCTTGACGGACTTGATGCCGCGGCGGCGCAGGCCGAAGGCGACGTTCTCGTGGATGTCCAGGTGCGGGAAGAGCGCATAGCTCTGGAAGACGGTGTTGACCGGCCGCTTGTACGGGGGCAGCGCGGTGACGTCGGTGCCGCCCAGCTCGACGGTGCCGGTGCTGGGGGTCTCCAGTCCGGCGATCATGCGCAGGGTGGTGGTCTTGCCGCAGCCGGAGGCCCCGAGCAGGGCGAAGAAGGATCCCGCGGGGACGGTGAGGTCGAGCGGATGGACCGCGGTGAAGGTGCCATAGCGCTTGCCGATCCCGGTCAGGCGTACATCGGTACCACTGGTACCGCTGCCGCTCGGGGCGGGTTCTGTCATGGGTGTGGATCCAGAGGTGTGGGGGTGTGGAGCACACAACAGTGGCATATGGCCGCGAGTGGCCGCGTACGGGCTGTTCCGGCGTCTCATCGCACACTCCTCCGCCGACCGCGCCGCCCTGGGGCGGGTGTTGCTCCAACGGGATGTGATCGCCGATCTTGGCAGAGGGAGCAGCCCACAACAAGAGATTCCGTCGCCGAGTATTCACTCCGCGACGGAATCGGTAACCTTGTGGCCGTCAAATCGCCGATGTCAGAGAGTCGATGTCAGAGGGAAGTCACCGCGCTCGCAACCAGAATGATCAACAGGATCGGAAGGGCCAGTGCCACGATCCCGAGCACGATGCCCGCGGTCGCCGCACCCCGGTTGGTCGCTTCTCCCCTCGTCACCCTCGCCCGGCCGACGCCCCCGAAGATGATCCCGAGAATCCCGAGAACGATCGTGAGGAATGCCAGGAAATAGATCCAGCTGAACACCGCGCCGATGATCCCGCAGACCATGCCTGCGGTGCCCAGGCCGTTGCGGGGCTGCGCGCCCATCCCGTAGGGGCCGACGGGGTAGGGCTGCACCGGCGGTGCCGCTGGATAGCCGCCCTGGTACGGGCTGTTGGGGCCCGGGTAGCCATAGCCCGCCGAAGGCGGCTGCTGCGGCGGCGGGGGCGAACCATAAGGATTCTGGTTGTAGTCGGACAAAGCCTGTTCCCCTCCATTGGATATGCGACGGGCAATGGTATGGGGAAGTCCCGGCTCGCACCGCCAAGTTCTGCTGTCAGTGGTGGCGGCGCGTCAGTGCCTGGCGTCGAAGACCAGCGGCGCGGGTCCGGGCGGCGCCGGCAGATAGGCCCCGTAGGTGGCGTCGGGGTCGTCGTTCTGCGGATCGTCGGTGCCATGGTCGTGATAGTGGACGACCGCGATGAACATCAGTACCGAGGCGACGACCGCCACCCCGCCGAGGATCAGTCCGGCGAGCGCCTGCCCGCGGTTGGTGGCCTCGCCCTTGGTCCCCTTGCCCCGCCCTATCGCGCCGAAGACGATCGCCAGCACGCCCAGCACCACGCCGAACAGCATCGTCCACGACAGGACGAGGCCCACTATGCCCAGCACCAGGGCGGCTATGCCAAAGCCGTTGTTGGGCGCGGCGGGTGCCTGCCAGCCGCCCGGGCCATAGGGGCCGCCCGGATAGCCATACGGGCCCTGCGGATAGAGCGGCGGCGGGAAACCGGGCCCGCCGCCATAGGGGTCGCCCTGGTAGGCGCTCGGGGTGCCGGGGCCGGTCGGTGCCGGGGGCACGGGAGGCACACCGCCCGGCGGCTGTGCGGCGCCCGGCGGCACGGGAGCGGTCGGCAGCCGATACGCCTGGTGGACCGGCATCGCCGGGGTCTGGGCGGGCGGCGCCGGCTGCGGCCGGGGATCGGGCTTGCCGAGCGACACCCGCCGCTCCGGCGGAGCCCAGGGATCGCGGGCCTGCGGCTCCGACTGCGCGTTCTCCGGGTCGGACATGACACTCTCCCTCGACTCTGCCGCCATGCTAAAGCCTCGCCCCTGGCGCCGGCCCTACCGTACATACGATGATCGGGACTGGCTCCGCCCGATCCGTCGCATCGATCAAACAACCCCTGGAGGCCCGCTTGTCCGCCCTCGACCCGTTCATCGCCGGACTCCCCAAGGCGGAACTGCATGTCCACCATGTCGGGTCCGCCTCGCCGCGCATCGTCGCCGAGCTGGCCGCCCGGCACCCCGACTCCCCGGTGCCCACCGACCCCGAGGCGCTGGCGGACTTCTTCACCTTCCGCGACTTTGCCCACTTCGTCGAGGTCTATCTCTCCGTGGTCGACCTCATCCGGGACGCCGAGGACGTCCGGCTGCTGACCTATGAGGTCGCGCGCGACATGGCCCGGCAGAACATCCGCTACGCCGAACTGACCGTCACCCCCTACAGCTCGACCAAGCGCGGCATCCCGGACGCGGCCTTCGTCGAGGCCATCGAGGACGCCCGCAAGGGGGCCGCCACCGAGCTGGGCGTGGAGCTGCGCTGGTGCTTCGACATCCCCGGCGAGGCGGGGCTGGCGGCCGCCGAGGAGACCGCCCGGATCGCCTGTGACCTGGGGCCGGAGGGGCTGATCTCGTTCGGGCTCGGCGGACCCGAAATCGGGGTTCCCCGGCCGCAGTTCAAGCCCTACTTCGACCGGGCCATCGCCGCCGGGCTGCACAGCGTCCCGCACGCCGGGGAGACCACCGGCCCGCAGACGATCTGGGATGCCCTGACCGACCTGCGCGCCGAGCGCATCGGCCATGGCACCAGCGCCGCGCAGGACCCCGAGCTGCTGGCCCACCTGGCCGAGCGGCGCATCCCGCTGGAGGTCTGCCCGACCTCCAACCTGGCCACCCGGGCCGTGGCGGACATCGAGAAGCACCCGGTCAAAGAGATGGTCGCCGCGGGAGTGCTGGTCACCATCAACAGCGACGACCCGCCCATGTTCGGCACCGACCTCAACACCGAGTACGCGGTCGCGGCCCGGCTGCTCGGCCTGGACGCACGGGGCGTCGCCGACCTCGCCAAGAACGCCGTGGCGGCCTCCTTCCTGGACGCGCCGGGCAAAGCGGCGCTGACCGCCGAGATCGACGCCTACACCGCCAACTGGCAGGCCCGCCCCTGATCCGCACCCGCCACAATGGCCCCATGCGCGCGCTCACTGCGGGAAAGCACTGCACCGCCGTCGCCCACCGTGGCGACCCCTATGCCCACCGGGAGAACACCCTGCCCTCGATCCGCTCGGCCTGGCGGGCCGGGGCGGGCGCGGTGGAGATCGATGTCCGGCTCACCCGCGACGGCGTGCCCGTGCTGTTGCACGACGCAACGCTGGCGCGGCTGTGGGGAGTCGACCGTCCGCTCGCCGCGCTCCCGGCCGAGGAGGTCGCCCGGGCGACCGGCGGCGGAGTGCCCACCCTGCGGGAAGCGCTCGCCGTGGGGGTCCCCCCGGCGGTAGCCGGGGGAGGCCCCGGGCGGCTGTTCATCGACCTGCCGGACCCCTCCGCCGCGGCCGCGGCGGTCGCCGCGGTGCACTCCGCCGGCGCCACCGAGCAGGTCTACTACTGCGGGGCCGCGCCCTCGATGCTCGAGGTCCGCCGGGCCGATCCGGACGCCGAGATCGCGCTCACCTGGACCACCCTGGCCCCGCCCCGCCCGGCGCTGCTCGCCGCGGTACGCCCGCACTGGCTCAACTACCGCTTCGGCCTGGTGACTCCGGAGCTGGTCGCCCACCATCACGCGGACGGGCTGCGGGTGTCCGCATGGACGGCGGACACCCGGCGCTCCATGCGGCGGCTGCTGTGCGCGGGCGTCGACTCGATCACCACCAACCGGGTGGGCACGCTGTGCGCCCTGCTGTCCGCGAGCCGGTGAGAACGCCCCTCATAGCCCGACGATCTCGTTCCACTCCTTCTCGAAGCCGGGCCGCTCCCGGGCCGTCATGTCCCGCGCGGTCACCAGCCGCCTGCGCATCTCGTCACTGGGGAAGACCAGGGGATTCTCCGCCAGCCCGGCCAGCTCCTTGTCCTTGGACGAGGCCAGCACCTCGCGCGCCGCGGGCACCGGGCAGACATAGTTGACCGAGGCGGCGAGCCGGGCCGCGACCTCGGGTCGGTAGTAGTGGTCGACGAGCTGCTCGGCATTGCGCTTGTGCCGGGCCAGATCCGGGATCATCAGGCTCTCGGCCCACAGCTCCGCGCCCTCCTCCGGGACCACGAACTCGATGTCCGGATTGTCGGCCTGCAGCTGGATGATGTCGCCGGAGTAGGCCTGGCAGGCCAGCACGTCCCCGGAGGACAGCTCCTTGATGTAGTCGTTGCCGGTGAAGCGGCGGATATGCCGCCGCGCCACCAGGCGGCGCAGCTGGTCGGTCATCCTGTGGAAGTCGTCGGCGGTCCAGCGGGTGACGTCCGCGCCATTGCCCTGCATCAGCAGGGCGAACGCCTCGTCCAGCCCGGCCAGCAGGGTGACCCTGCCACGCAGGTCGGACTTCCAGAGGTCCGAGGTGTGCCGGATCTCGCGGCCGAGCTTCTTGCGGTGGTAGGCGATGCCGGTGATGCCGGACTGCCAGGGCACGCTGTGCAACCGGCCGGGGTCGAAGGAGGGCTTGCGCAGCAGCGGATCGAGATTGCGGTCGACATGGGGCTGCTTGGACCGGTCCATCTTCTGGACCCAGCCGAGGCGGACATAGCGCGAGCACATCCAGTCGCTGACCACGATGAGGTCCCGGCCGGTGTCCTGGTGGTTCATCAGGGCGGGGCTGATCTTCCCGAAGAACTCGTCGTTGTCGTTGATCTCCTCGGTGTACTTCACCGAGATGCCGCTCTGCTTCTGGAAGTCGTCGAGCGTGGGCCGACGTTGGGCATGGTGCTCGTCAACGTCGATGTAGAGCGGCCAGTTGGCGAAGACCAGCCGCCGGTCGGCGGCGGAACGATCCTTCGCAGCACGGTCACCGGGGGCGATATACGCGGCCGGAACTCCGCACCCGGCCAGTGCGGCCACCCCGGCGCTCGCGCCCAGCGCGCGCAGCAGAGACCGGCGGGGCAGGGACGTCACGGGCTTCTCTCGCATTCCGGCAGGATGGCGGGGGCTGATCTTCCGGGACAAGGTACGGGGTGTCCGAAAGAGGGCCGCGATGCCCGACGCGTTGCCGGGGCGGTCGATGATATCGGGCGGTGTCAGTCGTGGGGGAATTTCTCCGTGGAGAGGGTGAGCCCGAGGACCGTGTCGGTGAGGTCGACCGGTTCGCCGAAGTCGAGTTTGCGTGAACTGCGGTACTCGTCATCCTTGGGGTCGGTGAAGACGTGGCACTGCCGCTTGTAGGGATCGACGATCAGGTAGATGCCGACTCCGGCTTCGGCGTACGCCCGCTTCTTCTCGCCGTAGTCGTTGCGTGCTGTCCCACGGGAGATGACCTCCATGATGAACTCGACATCACGGCACAACCACTGGCCCTCATCATCGCGTTCCGCGCCTTCGACCATCTTCGCCAGATCAGGGCAGAAACCGTTCTCATGACCAGGGAAGTCGATACGCACATCCGAGGTGGTTCGGATGTCTTCGCCCAGGTGTTTCTCCAACTGCCGCGTGACCGCCCGGATGATGTCGTAGTGCGTCGTGCGCTGCGGTGTCATGAAGATGGCCCCCTCGACGATTTCGGCCTTGAAGCCCTCGGGGGTGATCCGCTCCAGCACCTCGAACAGCCTGTCAAGCTCGGACTGGTCACTGTGATCGCTGTCGGCCATCTCGATCCTGTCGGTCAGTACGACGGTCATCGTGCCGCTCCTCCCCTCCCGCGCGTACGTACGCGCAGCCGCACGGCTCAACGATAAGCGCGGGCCCCGGGACACTCCCAGGACCCGCGCCACCCGCTATGACGTCAGTCACCCAGCGAGGTCATCACATGCTTGATCCGTGTGTAGTCCTCGAACCCGTACGCCGACAGGTCCTTGCCGTACCCCGACTTCTTGAAGCCGCCGTGCGGCATCTCGGCGACGATCGGGATGTGGGTGTTGATCCACACACAGCCGAAGTCCAGCTTCTTGGACATCCGCATGGCGCGGGCGTGGTCCTTGGTCCATACCGAGGAGGCCAGCGCGTACTCCACGCCGTTGGCGTAGCCGACGGCCTGGTCCTCGTCCGCGAAGGACTGGACGGTGATGACCGGGCCGAAGACCTCGCGCTGGATGATCTCGTCGTCCTGGCGGAGGCCGGAGACGACGGTCGGGGCGTAGAAGTAGCCCTTCTCGCCGACCCGGTGGCCGCCGGCCTCGACCCTGGCGTGCGCGGGCAGCCGCTCGATGAAGCCGGTGACCTGCTGCAGCTGGTTGGCGTTGTTCAGCGGCCCGTACAGCACGTCCTCGTCGTCCGGCCGGCCGGTCCTGGTGTCGGCGGCGGCCTTGGCGAGGGCGGTCACAAACTCGTCGTGGATCGACTTGTGCACCAGCACCCGGGTCGCGGCCGTACAGTCCTGGCCCGCGTTGAAGTAGCCGGCGACGGAGATCCCCTCGACCGCCTTGGCGATGTCGGCGTCCTCGAAGACGACGACCGGGGCCTTGCCGCCGAGCTCCAGATGGACGCGCTTGAGGCCGTCGGCCGCGGAGGCGGCCACCTGGGTGCCGGCGCGTACCGAACCGGTGACGGAGACCATGGCGGGCACCTGGTGCTCGACCATCAGGCGGCCGGTGTCACGGTCGCCGCAGATGACGTTGAACACGCCCTGCGGGTGGCCCAGTTCGGCCAGCACCCCGCCGATGATCTCGGCGATCAGGACGGTGGACGCGGGGGTGGTGTCGGACGGCTTGAGGACGACGGTGTTGCCCGCGGCCAGCGCCGGGGCGAACTTCCACACCGCCATCATCATCGGGTAGTTCCACGGCGCCACCTGCGCGCAGACGCCGACCGGCTCGCGGCGGACGATGGAGGTCATGCCGTCCATGTACTCGCCCGCCGAGCGGCCCTCGAGCATCCGGGCGGCACCCGCGAAGAAGCGGACCTGGTCCACCATCGGCGGGACCTCTTCGGTGCGGGTGAGCCCGAGCGGCTTGCCGGTGTTCTCCGACTCGGCGGCGATCAGCTCCTCGGCCCGCGCCTCGAAGGCGTCGGCGATCTTCAGCAGGACTTTCTGCCGCTCGGCCGGCACCAGGTCGCGCCAGTAGGGGAAGGCGGTCCGGGCCGCCGCCATGGCGGCGTCGACGTCGGCGGCACCGGACAGCGGGGCGGTGGCATAGGCCTCGCCCGTCGCCGGATTGACCACCTCGGTGGTCCGCCCGTCGGCGGCGTCCCGGAACTCTCCGTCGATGTAGTTGCGCAAGCGGCGCAGCTCGGTGGTCACGGTATGCACCTCTCCTGTGAGATGTCCGGTGTGTGAGACGCCCAGCCTAGCCAGGAGATCGACGCTTTCGATATACCCACCGCCGGGTAACAACGGAATCAGTGAAATTTTCGCCGTTCAGCAACGAAATGCGTCAGCCTAAGGCTTGCCATCGGTCGTACTCCTCATGCACAGTGGGCTCGTGGCCACTCGTAACACAGACCCGAAGGGCGCCGCCGGCGCAGCTGCGATCGACGCCGTCTCCCTGGCGATCATCGAGCAGCTCCAGGAGGACGGACGCCGTCCGTACGCGGCGATCGGCAAGGCCGTCGGGCTGTCCGAGGCAGCCGTCCGACAGCGCGTGCAGAAGCTGCTCGACCAGGGCGTGATGCAGATCGTCGCCGTCACCGACCCGCTCACCGTGGGTCTGCGGCGGCAGGCGATGGTCGGCATCAATGTCGAGGGCGACCTCGACCCGGTCGCCGACGCCCTGACCGCGATGGACGAGGTGGAGTACGTGGTGGTGACCGCCGGCTCGTTCGATCTCCTCATCGAGATCGTCTGTGAGGACGACGACCACCTGCTCGACACCATCAACAAGCGCATCCGGACCCTGCCGGGGGTGCGCTCCACCGAGAGCTTCGTCTACCTCAAGCTCCGCAAGCAGACTTATACATGGGGAACCCGATAGCCGTGAGCAAGGACCACTCCCAGACCGCGTACGACCACCTGTGGATGCACTTCACCCGGATGTCGTCGTACGAGAACGCGCCCGTGCCCACCATTGTGCGCGGCGAGGGCACGTACATATTCGACGACCGGGGCAAGCGCTACCTCGACGGCCTGGCCGGGCTGTTCGTGGTCCAGGCCGGGCACGGCCGGGCCGAGCTGGCCGAGGCGGCCCACAAACAGGCGCAGGAACTGGCCTTCTTCCCGGTGTGGAGCTACGCCCACCCCAAGGCCGTCGAACTGGCCGAGCGGCTGGCCCACTACGCGCCCGGCGACCTCAACAAGGTCTTTTTCACCACCGGTGGCGGCGAGGCCGTGGAGACCGCGTGGAAGCTGGCGAAGCAGTACCACAAGCTCACCGGCAACCACGGCAAGTACAAGGTCATTTCGCGGGCGCTCGCCTATCACGGCACCCCGCAGGGCGCCCTGTCCATCACCGGACTCCCCGCCCTCAAGGCCCCGTTCGAGCCCCTGGTCCCCGGCGCCCACAAGGTGCCCAACACCAACGCCTACCGGGCGCCCGTCTTCGGGGACGACCCGGAGGCGTTCGGCCGCTGGGCCGCCGACCAGATCGAGCAGCAGATCCTCTTCGAGGGCCCGGACACCGTGGCCGCCGTCTTCCTGGAGCCCGTGCAGAACGCGGGCGGCTGCTTCCCGCCGCCGCCCGGATACTTCCGGCGCGTGCGCGAGATCTGCGACACCTACGATGTGCTGCTGGTCTCGGACGAGGTCATCTGTGCCTTCGGCCGGCTCGGCACCATGTTCGCCTGTGACAAGTTCGACTACATCCCGGACATCATCACCTGTGCCAAGGGCATGACCTCCGGCTACTCCCCGATCGGTGCCGCGGTCGTCTCGGACCGGATCGCCGAGCCGTTCTTCAAGGGCGGCAACACCTTCCTGCACGGCTACACCTTCGGCGGCCATCCGGTGTCGGCGGCGGTGGCGCTGGCCAACCTCGACCTCTTCGAGCGCGAGGGCCTCAACCAGCATGTGCTCGACAACGAGTCCGCGTTCCTCGGCACCCTCTCCGGGCTCAACGACCTGCCGATCGTCGGAGATGTGCGCGGCAACGGCTTCTTCTACGGCATCGAGCTGGTCAAGGACAAGGCCACCAAGGAGTCCTTCACCCCCGAGGAGTGCGAGCGGCTGCTCTATGGCTTCGTCTCCAAGAAGCTCTTCGAGAACGGGCTCTACTGCCGGGCCGACGACCGCGGCGACCCGGTCATCCAGCTCGCCCCGCCGCTGATCTCCGACCGGTCCACCTTCGACGAGATCGAGCAGATCGTCCGCGGCGTGCTCACCGAGGCCTGGACGAAGATCTGAGCCGCCACCCCCCGGAGAAACGGCCGTGCTCCACCCGCCCCCGGGTGGACCACGGCCGTTTCACCGCCACTTGAGGGCAAACCACAGCTCCATCCGCACATCGGTATCGCCCAGGTCCACGCCCAGCAGCGCCTCGGCCCGCGCGATGCGCTGCCGGACCGTATTGCGGTGCACGCCCAGCGCCACCGCCGTACGGTCCCAACTGCCGTGCAGGGAAAGCCAGGCACGCACGGTCTCCAGCAGCGCCGACTGCCCCTGCAGCGGCGCCAGCCGGCGCCGGGCCAGCGCCCGCGCCCCGGCCTCGTCCACCAGCGACGCCAGCCCCTCCCCGCCGTCCGCCCGGTGCCGCACCAGCGGCACCCGCTCGGCGAGCGCCCGCCGCAGCGCCCTGGCCGCCTCCGCCGCGCCGCGCGCCAGCTCCGCCGCGGGGACCGGCGCACCGGCCCCCAGGGTCCAGCCGGGCTGCGCCCGCAGCTCCTCTCCGCCCGGGACCAGCGCCCGCAGCTCGTCCCCCTCGAGGTCGATCAGCGAGCTGCCCAGCCCGGCCGCCAGGGCGCCCTCCGCGAGCGGGTCACCGGGCGGGCGGCGCCCCTTGCGCCGCCCGTGCACCACGGTCCACAGCGGCGCATCCGCCAACAGCCCGGTCACGTCCTGCGGTTGGGCACCCAGCAGCAGGCGCACCAGCGCCGTCGAGCGCTCCGTGGCGCCCGAGGCCGGGCGGGCGGCGGTGAGCAGGGTCAGCAGGACCACGGCGACGCCCGCGATCGCGTCGTCCGCCGCGTCGCGGCGCGGCACGCACACCCCGAGGACCAGTGGCTCCTCGCCGCCGAGCCGGTAGGCGCACAGGCTCAGCCCGTCCGTGACCCGCACCGCCGACGCCGGCCCGCCCCGCACCCGGGCGGCCAGCTCCGCCAGGGCCTCGCGCATCGGCTCGGGCGGCCGCGGGCCCACCGCCCGGGACTCGGTGCCGTCCGGGGCGTGGAGCACCACCCAGCCGCCGAGCTGTGCGGCCAGCCGCTCCAGGACGGCGGGCACCGGACGCGGCCGGGCCGCGGCGGTGGCCAGCGCCTGCTGGGCCTCGGCGAGCCGGCGCAGGGAGCGGTGGCGGGCCTCCGCGGCGGCCTGCCACATGGCACGGGCGACGGCGGTGAAGGGCGTCCCCTCCGGCACCTCGATCAGCCGCAGACCGTGCCGTTCGCAGGCCGCCGGCAGCGCGGCCGGGACGGCTTCGTACACCGGCGCCACCCCGAAGCCGAGCGCCGCCGCGCCCGCCTGGACGGTACGGGCGGCATAGCGCTCCCAGTAGGCCTCGTCGTCCCGCTCCGGGGCCCCGACGCCCGCGCTCAACAGCAGCTCGCCGCCGAGCAGATAGGGCACCGGATCGGCCATCTCGCTGGTGTGCACGGCATAGACGCCGATGTCCGCGCGGGGTCCCGCGAGCTGCCGCAGCCCGAGGTCCGGATGGTCGAGGAGCACGGACAGCGGGACCGGATCGACGGGCGGAAGGATCTCGCGCATCTCACATCCCCCAATGGATGATTTGTCTGTCACATGACCGACAGATGGAGGAAACGTACACTTCACGAACGCTTCACGGGACACCTAGGGTCACGGCAACCCCATCGGACCCCCACCCTCGGCCTGAGGAGCGCCATGTCCTTTGTCGACTACGCGGTGATCGTCCTCTATCTCGCGGGCATGCTCGCCATGGGCTGGTGGGGCATGCGCCGCTCCACCACCGCGGGCGAATTCCTGGTCGCGGGCCGCCGGCTGGGCCCCGGCCTGTACTCCGGCACCATGGCCGCGATCGTGCTGGGCGGCGCCTCCACCATCGGCGGGGTGGGCCTGGGTTACCAGCACGGCCTGTCCGGCGCCTGGATGGTCTTCACCATCGGCCTGGGACTGCTGGCGCTGAGCGTCTTCTTCTCCGCCCGGATCACCCGGCTGAAGGTGTACACGGTCAGCCAGATGCTCGATCTGCGCTACGGCGGCTCCGCCGGGCTGATCTCCGGCGTGGTGATGTGGGCCTACACCCTGATGCTGGCGGTCACCTCCACCATCGCCTACGCCACGGTCTTCGACGTCGTCTTCGGCCTGGACCGGGTGGTCTCCATCATCCTGGGCGGGGCCATCGTGGTCTGCTACTCGACGCTCGGCGGCATGTGGTCGATCACGCTCACCGACATGGTGCAGTTCGTGGTCAAGACGATCGGCGTGCTGCTGATCCTGCTGCCGGTCGCGGTGGTCAAAGCGGGCGGCTTCGCCAAGATGAAGGCGGAGCTGCCGGGCGGGTTCTTCTCCCCCATGAGCATCGGCGGCCAGACGGTCTTCACCTATGTGCTGATCTACTCCTTCGGCATGCTCATCGGCCAGGACATCTGGCAGCGCGTCTTCACCGCGCGCGACGACAAGGTGGCCCGGTTCGGCGGCACGGCGGCCGGTACGTACTGCCTGCTCTACGCGCTCGGCGGCGCGGTCATCGGCACCGCGGCCCGGGTGCTCTACCCCGACCTGGGCAGCCCGGACGACGCCTTCGCGACGATCGTGCGGGACGCACTGCCGGTGGGGGTGAAGGGACTGGTGCTGGCGGCCGCGCTGTCGGCCGTGATGTCGACCTCCTCCGGGGCCCTGATCGCCTGCGCGACGGTGGCCAACAACGACATCTGGGCACGGGTGCGGGGCCGCACACAGCGCGCGGAACGCGACGAGATCCACGGCAACCGCATCTTCATCGTCCTGATGGGCGTGGCCGTGGTCGGCATAGCGATCTCGCTGAACAGCGTGGTCGAGGCGCTGACCGTGGCGTACGACCTGCTGGTCGGGGGGCTGTTGGTGCCGGTGGTCGGCGGGTTGCTGTGGCGGCGCGGGACGGGTTCCGGTGCCCTTGCCGCGGTCGGTGCGGGGGGTGTCACGGTGGTCGCCCTGATGAGCTGGCTCGGTGTGCTGGCCAACGAGCCGATTCTGTACGGGCTGTTGGCGTCGCTGGTGGCGTATGTCGTCGTCAGCCTGGCCACCAGGCCGACCGACGCGGTGGTGCTGGCCACCTGGCAGCGCCGCCTGGCCGGCGAGGACACCCGCCTCAGCCCGTCCGGCGCCTGAGCGGGCTCGCCGAAGTCCGGTGCGGTATCGCGGCCCCGTAAGGGGCGCGGGGAACTGCGCGACCAGCCATGGACGGCCCGCAGCGACCGAACCGCACTTCCGGCGGAGCGCTCGGTGCCCGGGGCACCGCCCAACCCAACGAGAAAGGCACCCCACCCCATGAGCACCGCGCAGCGCCCCCGCACCGGCGGCGATCTGGTCCTGGAATCGCTCGCCGCCCTGGGCGCTCGCACCGTCTTCGGGCTGCCCGGCCAGCATGCGCTCGGCCTCTTCGACGCCCTGCGGCGGTCCGCGCTCGACTATGTCGGGCTGCGGGTCGAGAACAACGCCGGCTTCGCCGCCGACGCCCATGCGCGGGTGACCGGCGGGGTCACGCCGCTGCTGGTGTCGACCGGACCGGGCGCGCTGATGACGCTCGCCGCGCTGCAGGAATCGGCGGCGGCCTCCGCGCCGGTGCTCGGCATCTCCAGCCAGATCCCGGTCGCCGGGCTGGGCGGCGGCCGCAAGGGCTATCTGCATGAACTCCGCGACCAGCAGGCCTCGTTCCGCGATGTGGTCAAGAGCGTGCACACCGTCCGCACCGCCGCGCAGATCCCGTCCGCGCTCGCCGAGGCCTGGCGCTCCGCGCTGGCGGCCCCGGCCGGACCGGTATGGGTGGAGATCCCGCAGGACATCCTGTTGGCCCCGGTCGGGGTGCCCCCGGTGCGCTCTCTCGACGCGCACCCGCGCCCGCTGCCACCCCGGCCGGAGCTGATCGAGGAGGCCGCGGCGGCGTTGGCCGCGGCCCGGCGCCCGGTGATCCTCGCGGGCGGCGGGGTGGTACGGGCCGGGGCGCAGCGCGCGCTGCTGGCGCTGGCGGAGCGGCTGGACGCGCCGGTGGCCACCACCTTCGGCGGCAAGGGCGCCTTCCCCTGGGAGCACCCGCTGTCGCTGCAGTCCTGGCTGGAGGACCGGCACAGCACCGACTTCCTGGAGGCCGCCGACGTCCTGCTGGTCGCCGGGTCCGGCCTCGGCGAACTGTCCTCCAACTACCACACCTTCCGGCCCCGCGGCCGGGTCGTCCAGATCGAGGCGGACCTGGGCAAGCTGGAGTCGGCGTTCACGGCCCACCCGGCCCTGGGCATCCACGCGGATGCCGCGCTCGCCCTTGACGCGCTGGCCTCCGCGGTCTCCCGCCGCCCGGCGGGCGCGGGCGCCGAGGCGGCCCGGGCGCTGCTGGAGCGGGTGCGCGGCCGGATCGCCGCCCAGCCGCTGGAGCTGGAGCAGCGGGTACTGGCGGACGTCCGGGCCGCCCTGCCGGACGATGCCGCCAGCTTCTGGGACATGACGATCCTGGGCTACTGGGCCTGGTCGGCGTTCGACCCGCGCGGCGGCGCCTTCCACTCCGCGCAGGGCGCGGGCGGCCTCGGCTATGGCTTCCCGGCCGCCCTGGGTGCCGCCGCGGCGGACCGCACCCGTCCGGTGCTGGCCGTCTCCGGGGACGGCGGCGCGATGTACTCGATCGCCGAACTCGCCACCGCCCGCCAGTACGGGCTGCCGGTCACCTGGCTGATAGTCGACGACGGCGGCTACGGCATCCTGCGCGAGTACATGACCGACGCCTTCGGCGAGGCGACCGCGACCGAGCTGGCCCGTCCCGACTTTGTCGCGCTCGCCGAGTCCTTCGGCGTCCCGGCCCGCCTCAGCACCCCGGAGCGGCTGCGCAAGGATCTGGCCACCGCGCTCGCCACGCCCGGCCCCTCGGTCGTCGTACTCCCGGCCGTGCTGCGCATGTTCGCCCCCACCCATCTGTAACCCCTCGGCGGATGAGCCCGATGGGAGGAAAGTGGGTCACTCACGCGTCGAGCCTGGGCCGGGGCTAGGATCCCGGTTCCGTACGGTGCCAGTGACCCAATGGCCTCCGGTTCGTTCACCCGGACAGGGGAACGGACCCTCCAGCGACCCGAGGTGTGCTCGATATGGTGGCCCCGCCGGACAACGACGTGCTCTGGGCACGTGGCCTGCACTACTCCTACAACGGTTCCCCCGCCCTAGCGGGCGTCTCCGTCGGTGTCCGGGAGGGCGAGATCCTCGCCGTCACCGGACCGCGCGGCTCGGGGAAGACCACACTCCTCAAATGCCTGTCCGGGCAGCTGATGCCGGACCCCGGCGAAGTGTGGTTCAACAGCGCACCCGTGCACACCCTGTCCCGCTCGGCGCGCGAACGGCTGCGCCGCGAGCGGTTCGGCTGGATCGACAGCACCCCGCATCTGGTTCCGGAGCTGACCGCCTGGGAGAACGCCGCCCTGCCGCTGCTGGCGCGCGGAGTGGGCCACCGGGCCGCCCGGCAGACCGCCCACGAATGGCTGGAACGCCTGGACGTCGGCGACTGCGCCCGCAAACGCCCCGGCGCACTGCTGCGCGCACAGTGCCAGCGGATCGCGGTGGCGCGCGCCCTGGCCGGCGAACCGACCGTGATCTTCGCGGACGACCCGGCCGCCCCCCTGCACAGCGCCGACCGCGCCCAGGTGCTGCGCACCCTGACCACGGCCGCCCGCTCGCACCAGATCACGGTGATCCTCGCCACGCTCGACGACGAGTGCGCGGCCCTGGCGGACCGTACGGTCGGCCTGGTCGACGGCCGCCGGGGCGGCGCCATCCCCGCGCCCGACGCGCCCGGTGGAGAGGGCAGGGCCGCGTGCTCAGTCTCCGCCTAGCGCGCGGTGCGCATCCGCTCGTCCTGCTGCGACGGCTGCTGGTCGCCGTCGCGGCGGCGGGTGTCGGCTTCCTGCTGCTGTGCTCGCTGGGGTACGCCGTGGCGCACCCGGAGCAGTCCCGGGCTTCGTTCGTCCGGCTGCTGTGGTGCGCGGTCCCGTTCGCGGCCGCGGCACAGTTCGCGCTGGCGGTGGCCCGTACGGACCCCGCCACCCGGCCGCGGGACGGTCTCGACGCGGCCGGTTTCGGCCCGGTGCGGCTCTCCCTGCTCGCGGCCGCCTCGACGGCCGTCTGCTGCGCGTTCGGCAGCGTGGCCGCGCTGCTGGTCTACCTGGAGCTTCGCGGCGACCTCGGCAGCACCCCGCTGAGCGGTTCCGCGGCCCGGCTGCTGGACGGCGGCGAGGCACTGCCGTGGGGCGCGGCCCTGACGCTGCTCGGCCTGCTGCCGACCGCGGCCGCCGGCCTGTGCGCCATCGCCTTGCGCCCGCGGGAGAGGGCGAGGAGAACCGCCCCGGCAGAGGCCGGTGAGGACTCCCCCGCTGCCGCGCCGGTGACCGCGCCGCGGCAGCCCAGGCCCGCCTATGCGGGCCTGCCCTGGGGCATCGCGGTCATCGCCACGGGCCTCGCCCTGGAGGCGTACGTCGGCCATGCGCCCGCCCCCGAGCCGGAGGCCCTGCTCACCCTGCCCGGCCAGCACGGCGGCGCCTCCCCCGGGCTGCTCGGCGGCTGGCTGCTCGCCTCCCTCGGCCTGGTGCTGGCGGGCCCCGGGCTGACCCACTGGTGCGGGGTGCTGCTGGCGGCCGGGCGGCCCGGCCCGGTGCGGATGCTGGCCGGGCGCATGCTGCAGGACACCGCGGGCCGCATCGGGCGGCCGCTCGGTGTGCTGTGCGCGGTCGCCTCGGGCGTCCTCGCCGCCGTCGAGCTGTACGGCGCGGCCTGGGAGCGCTCGGCCTCCCGGCCCTTCGGCCCGCTCACCGGGCTGGGCGCGGCCGTCGTCATGGCCTGTGCCACCGCCACCGTGATCACCACCGCGCTGGACGCCCGGCAGATCCGTTCCGAGACCACCTCGGCCCTGCTGCGCCTGGGCATCCCCGCCGCCCTGCTGCGCGGCGCGGCCGCCGTGCGCGCGGGCGTCCTGCTGGCCGTGCTGGCCCCGCTGACCTGGGTGATCGCGGAGCTCAGCGCGCTGCCGCTGATGAGGTGACCCGGGCCCGGTGAACTCTCGCCCGGGCGAACATCACTTGACCAGTTCTTGACTCAAGGCAACTCCGCGGCCTAAAACCACGTCTGCTTCAGGAGCACGACGGTTCCCGGGGCCCGGGGGTCGTCCCCCGGAATGACGCAGTCAGGCGAACGGAGCTATTGGTGATCATCGGCCTTCTGACGGCTGTCGCGGCCTCGGCCTGTTACGGCACGGGATCGGTCCTGCAAGCCGTGGGATCGCGGAAATCGGCCCGTGAGGAGGCCGCGGCGGCCTCCACGACCGGAGTCACCCAGCATGGCGGCCCCAGCCTGTCCTCCACCGCGAAGGCCGCGGTGACCTGGGAGTTCATGGTCGGCACGGTGCTGGACTTCATTGGCTTCGGGCTGGGCGCGCTGGCCGCCCGGATGCTGCCGCTCTTCCTCTCCCAGACGGTGATCAGTGCCAACCTGATCGTCACCGCCCTGCTGAGCATCAAGCTGCTGGGCATCCGGCTCAAGCGCCCGGAGTGGGCCTCCATAGCCGTGGTCTGCGCGGCGCTGGTGCTGCTGGCGACGGCGGCCGGCAGCGAGGGCCACGGGAAGACGGCGATGTCCACCCACTGGTGGCTGCTCGGCATCTCGGTGGTGCTGATGGGCGGCGGCACGGTGGCCGTGCGCCTGCTGGGCTCCAAGGCCGCGATCCTGGCCGGTCTGCTGTCCGGCCTGGGCTTCGGCGCGATCGGCGTGGGCGTCCGCATCCTCGACGGCATCGATCCCTTCGACCTGCCCACCCTGATCGCCGACCCGGCGCTCTACGCGATCCTCGTCTCGGGCGGCGTCGGGATGTACCTGCACACGGTCGCCCTGCAGATCGGCTCGGTCAACGGCGCCACGGCCGCCCTGGTCGTCGGCGAGACGGTGCTGCCGGGCATCATCGGCGTGCTCTGGCTCGGCGACCACTCCCGGGCCGGCTTCGCCTGGGTGGCCATCCTCGGCTTCCTGCTGGCCGTCGCGGGAGCGGTGGCCGTCGCCTGGTTCGGCGAACCGGAGGGCCACGCGGCCGCGCCGGCGCCGGCGGAGAAGCAACTCGAGGCGACGACCGCGAGCTGAGGGCTCAGACGCCGGGCGGGCGGGACCGGGGTACCTACCTACCCGCCCAGCACCACCACATCGTCCACATGAAACGCGACCCCCACCCGAGAACCCACCTCCGGCGCCGCCCCCAACGCGCACGCCGCCGCCAACTCCGGCCCGTCGCAAGGCCGCAGCCGCACCGTCACCTGGTCACCCCGGAACGTCCGGCCGACCACCTCGCACGGCATCCCTTCCGCCGCCGGAACCACCCGCACCCCACCGGGCCGCACCAGCATCCGGCACTCGCCCTCCGGCGTCCCGGGCGGCACCGGCAGCTTCCCCCACACCGTGTCCGCACGCTCGCCGGTCACCGTCGCCTCGACCACGTTGTCGAAGCCGAGGAATCGGGCCACGAACTCGGAGGCGGGCCGCTGCCAGACCTCAAGTGGCGTGCCGGCCTGCGCGATACGGCCGTCACGCATCACCACGACCCGGTCCGCGAGCGCGAACGCCTCACCCTGGTCGTGCGTAACCGCCAGCACCGTCGTGCCCAACCGGCCGAAGAGCGCGCGCAGTTCCACCACCAGGCGCTCGCGCAGGCTCCGGTCGAGCTGGCCCAGCGGCTCGTCCAGCATCAGCAGCCGCGGCCCGGGGGCGAGCGCCCGGGCCAGCGCGACCCGCTGCTGCTCGCCACCGGACAACGCGGCGACCGACCGCCGCTGGGCACCCGGCAGGCCCACCAGCTCGAGCAGTTCGGCGACCATGCGTTCCGCCTCGGCCCGCCCGGCCCCCTGCATGCGCAGCCCGAAGGCGACGTTTCCGGCCACGTCCCGCTGCGGGAAGAGCTGATGGTCCTGGAACATCAGCCCCACCCCGCGCCGGTGGACGGGCACCGCGCTCTGGTCCTCGCCCGCCAGCAACACCCGCCCGGCATCGGCCCGTTGCAGCCCGGCGACCACCCGCAGCAGCGTGGACTTGCCGCTGCCGCTCGGTCCGAGCACACACACCGTCTCGTGCTCGGCGACCTCGAGGTCCACCGTGTCCAGCACCGCGCGCCCACCGAGGCGGACGCCTATGCCGTCCAGCGTGAGCAGAGACATCAGAACTCTCCCGTACGGTCGGTGCGGATGCGCTCCAGCACCAGCAGCGCCACCGCGCACACCAGCATCAGAACCGTGCTGAGGGCCATCGCCTGCCCGTAGTTGAGCTCGCCGGGCCGGCCCAGCAGCCGCGCCACGGCGACCGGCAGCGTCGGGTGGTCGGGGCGGGCGATGAACACGGTCGCCCCGAACTCGCCCAGCGACACGGCGAACGCGAATCCCGCCGCCACCGCCAGCGCCCGCCCGACCATCGGCAGATCCACCTCGCGCCACGCCCGCAGCGGCGAGGCCCCGAGCACCGCGGCCGCCTCCCGCAGCCGTGCGTCCACCGCGCGCAGCACCGGCAGCATGGTCCGCACCACAAAGGGCACGCCCACCAGCGCCTGGGCCAGCGGGACCAGGATCCAGGACGTCCGCAGGTCCAGCGGGGGCTCGTCCAGGGCGATCAGGAAGCCGAAGCCGACGGTCACCGCGGAGGTGCCCAGCGGCAGCATCAGCAGCGCGTCGAAGCCCCGTACCAGCCGCCCCTCACGTCTGCCGAGCGCCGCCGCGGCGAGGCCGCCGACCAGCAGCGCGATGACGGTGGCGGCCAGACCATAGGCCAGCGAATTGCCGATGGCCTCCAGCGGGGCGACGACGAACGTGCCGCCGTTGTCGCCGGCCGAGGCCAGCGCGCGGTAGAAGGCCGGGCCATAGCCGTCCGGTCCGTCGAAGGAGCGCAGTACCAGCACCGCCAGCGGCAACAGGAGCAGCAGCGCGACCATGGCCAGCACCGACCAGAGCAGCGCCCACTGCGCCGGGCCCTGCGGGCGGCGGGAGGTGTGCGCGGCGTCGACCAGCCGCAGCGTGGACTCACGGCGCCGCACGGTCCACGCATGCACCCCGAGGAGCGCGGCCACCGCCGCGAACTGCACCAGCGTGAGCACCGCGGCCGTGGGCAGGTCGAGCAGCTGCGCGGTCTGCTGGTAGATCTCCACCTCCAGGGTGGCGTAGCGCGGGCCGCCGAGGATCTGGATGACGCCGAAGGAGGTGAAGGTGAACAGGAAGACCATCAGGGCGGCGGCGGCCACCGCGGGGGCCAGCGCGGGCAGCGTCACCCGGCGCCAGGCGGCGAACCTTCCGGCGCCCAGCACCCGGGCGGCCTCCTCCTGGCGTGGGTCGAGCTGCGCCCACAGGCCGCCGACGGTCCGTACCACCACGGCGTAGTTGAAGAAGACATGGGCGAGCAGGATCGCCCAGACCGTGGTGTCCAGCCGCACGCCCAGCGTCTCGTCCAGCAGTCCGCCGCGTCCCAGCAGTGCCAGGAAGGCCGAGCCGACGACGACGGTCGGCAGCACGAACGGGACGGTGACCACCGCCCGCAACAGCCGCTTGCCGGGGAAGTCGAAGCGTGCGAAGACATAGGCGCCGGGGAGCGCGAGGGCGAGCGTCAGCGCGGTGGAGGCGGCCGCCTGCCAGGTGGTGAACCACAGGACGTCCCCGATGCGCGGATCGGTGACCACCTCACCGATCCGGCCGAGCTGCCACCGCCCGTCCGCCTTGAGCCCCCGCGAGACGATCGCGGCGACCGGGTAGGCGAAGAAGACCGCGAAGAAGGCGAGCGGCACGGCCATCAGGCCGAGCCGCACCGCCGTCTTCCGGCCGTCCCGCGTCACTTGAGGACGAGCGAGGACCATGCCTTGACCCACTGGTCACGGTTCTCGGCGATCTTCTCCGGGGCCAGTGTCCAGGGGTTCGCGACCTTTGCGCCGTACCTGGTGAACACCTCGGGCAGCCGGGCGTCCCGGGCGGCCGGCTTGACGAACATCTGCAGCGGCATGTCCTCCTGGAACTTCTTGCCCAGCAGGAAGTCGATCAGCGCCTGGCCGCCCTTGGTGTTCTTGGCGCCCTTCAGCAGCCCGGCGAACTCGGTCTGCCGGAAGCAGGTCCCGGTCGCGACGCCGGTCGGCGCCTGGGTGGGCTGCTGCTTCAGGCCGAGCACCTCGGCGGGCGGGCTGGAGGCGTAGGAGACCACCAGCGGCTTGTCGCCCTTGGCCTTCTTCCCGGCCGCGGAGCCGGAGAAGCGGTCGTTGTAGGCCTGCTCCCAGCCGTCGACGACCTCCACCCCATTGGACTTGAGCTTCTTCCAGTAGTCCGGCCAGCCCGCGTCGCCGTACTTGGCGATGGTGGCGAGCTGGAAGGCCAGGCCCGGGGAGGAGGTGGCGGAGTTCTCGGTGACCAGGAGGTTCTTGTACTCCGGCCGGACCAGGTCGTCGAAGGTCTGCGGCGGGGCCAGCTTGTGGTCCGCGAAATAGGCGCGGTCGTAGTTGACGCAGATGTCGCCGGTGTCGATGGGCGTCACCCGGTGCTCGGCGGCATCGAGTTGGAGGTCCTTGGGGACCCGGTCCAGGCCCTTGGCCTGGTACGGCGTGAAGAGGCCGTGGTCGAGCGCCCGGGAGAGCAGGGTGTTGTCGACGCCGAAGAACACATCGCCCTGCGGGTGGCTCTTGGAGAGGATCGCCTGGTTGACGGCCCGGCCCGCGTCACCGCTCTTGAGCACCTTCACGGTGTAGCCGGTCTCCTCGGTGAACTCCTTGAGCACCCCGTCCGAGGCCACGAAGGAGTCGTGCGAGACAAGGGTGACGGTCTTGCCGCCGTCGGATTCGCCGGAGCTCCCGCAGGCGGCGAGCACCGGCAGGCCCAGCGCGGCGACGACGGCCGCGCCCAGGGCACGCCGGAGATTGGTGTTCATGGTCGAGCTGACTCCCTACGCCGGTGCTAACCGGATCAGGTCCGAGGGTCTGCGGGCCGTTCCGCACTCTCAGCGCTGTATGCGCTCCCCTGTCGGATTGTTCATTTGTACGAGTGATGCAGCTGGACAGTATCAGCGCTCGGTGGCGGCCAGCTGTCCGCAGGCCCCGTCGATCTCCTGGCCGCGGGTGTCCCGTACGGTCACGGGCACGCCGTGCGCGGCGATCGCCGCGACGAACGCCCGCTCGTCCTCGGGCCGGGAGGCCGTCCACTTGGATCCCGGAGTGGGATTGAGCGGGATGAGATTGACGTGCACCCGCCTGCTCTTGAGGAGGCGGCCGAGCAGGTCACCGCGCCACGCCTGATCGTTGATGTCGCGGATCAGGGCGTACTCGATGGAGATCCGGCGGCCGGACTTCTCCGCGTACTCCCAGGCGGCGTCCAGGACTTCGCGGACCTTCCAACGGGTGTTGACCGGGACCAGGGTGTCGCGCAGCTCGTCGTCCGGCGCGTGCAGCGAGACCGCCAGACGGCACTTGAAACCCTCGTCCGCGAAGCGGTGCATCGCGGGGACGAGGCCCACCGTGGAGACCGTGATGCCGCGCTGGGAGATCCCGAGGCCGTCCGGCTCGGGGTCGGTGAGCCGGCGGATGGCGCCCACCACCCGCTGGTAGTTGGCGAGCGGCTCGCCCATGCCCATGAAGACGATGTTGGACAGCCGCGCGGTCCCTCCCGGCACCTCGCCGTCGCGCAGGGCGCGCATGCCGTCGACGATCTGGTGCACGATCTCGGCCGTCGAGAGGTTGCGGTCCAGGCCTGCCTGGCCGGTGGCGCAGAACGGGCAGTTCATGCCGCAGCCCGCCTGTGAGCTGATGCACATGGTGACCCGGTCCGGGTAGCGCATCAGGACGGACTCGACCAGCTTGCCGTCGTGCAGCCGCCAGAGGGTCTTGCGGGTGGTGTCGTCGTCGCACGAGACGTGCCGCACCACGCTCATCAGCTCGGGCAGCAGCTCACCGGCGAGCTTCGCACGGGCCGCGGCCGGGATGTCGGTCCAGGCCGCCGGGTCGTGCGCATAGCGGGCGAAGTAGTGCTGGGACAGCTGCTTGGCCCGGAACGGCTTCTCGCCTATCGCGGCCACCGCCTCACGGCGCTCGGCGGGGCTGAGATCGGCAAGGTGTCGCGGGGGCTTCTTGGCTCCGCGGGGGGCGACAAAAGTGAGTTCTCCGGGCTTAGGCATGGTCCATCCAGTGTCGCAGATCGCTCTGTGTGACCTGGGCCTGCTGCGGGGCGGGACCGTCGTTGGCGGTCGTCATTGGTCGCCCTTGGCCCTCCTCGGACGGCCCACAGGCGGCCCAGGGAGGGCCCGTGGGGGCCGCTATCACTAGCAGCCCGACCCGCTATCGATAGCGGCCCCCACACCGCTTGACCAGGCTGCTAGCGGATAGCGACCCGGCTGGGGAAGTCCCGAAAACCGGCCCGTCGACGCCGTCTGCCCCTTCAACCCGAGTCGCTATCGGCGGGCCCAGCACTCTGCGCGGCCGTGGCGGCCCCAGGAGCGAAGAACGAGAAGGCCGGCCTTCGTCCGACGCCCCTGGGGCGCCCATCGTGCGCTCAGCCACACCCCTCACACGATCGGTGAGGGGCGGAGGGTCACCACCAGCTGTTGCGCCCCCGACGAAGGCGGCCCTGTACTCAGGTCGGACAGGTGGGACACTGGAGAATCTCGCTGTCCCACCTGTTTGTGCAGGTCAGGGCCCTAACCGGACAGTCGGACAGCTGGGACACCATACGTGGGCAGTCGCGCGAAGAACGAGATCAGAACCGAGACCGCCCGCGCGCCCCTCAACCCAGCAAGTGGGCGTTAACCGCACGAGCTTGGTCGGCCAGGTCGGGGAGTTCCACAACGCTCACTCCGGCTGCCGTGAGGGACTCAACTCCAACGCAATCAGCGACGAAGAGGGCCGGCTCCCGCCAGGCAATGACGACGCGCCGAAGCCCCGAACGGAGGATGAGTTGACTACAGGTAAGAGGCCGTGATCTGCGTTGGGAGCAGGGTTCCAGGGTGCTGTAGAGGGTGGCACCGATGAGCCTCGTACCGGATGCCAGTTTGGCAAGTGCTGCTTCTTCGGCGTGGACGTGCGGATCCGTCTCACGGGAGTAACCCCGAGAGATCTCTACGCCCTGCTCGTCCACGATGACGGCCCCCACGGAGTAGGCGCCCTCAGACGGTGGGCAGTGGTGGGAGAGCTCGATCGCCTTCCCCATCCAGAAGTGGTCGTCAGCAAGGCTCATGCACGGCTCCCCTGCTTGGGCAGGTAGCGCAAGAGCACCACATCACCGATCGTTCGAGCCTCGGCCAAGTGCATGCGATGTGTCGAACCGCCCGGGTAGCTGGCCGGGTTGAGGAAGCGAGGCGCCTTGGCGTCGCCGACCACCAGGGGAGCGATGGCAAGGTGGATTTCGTCGGCGAACCCTTGCGAGAGGAACGCAGTGTGGATCTGACCGCCGCCCTCGACCATGAGGCGTTCGACGCCACGTTTTCCAAGGTCGTCCAGAATCGTGCCGAAGTCGATTTCGGCGCCAGTAGAGACCACATCAGCGAGGCCGGTGAGGCGGCGACGGAGCCCTTCCTCACCAGTGGCGGTGGTGTACGCAAGCTTCTCACCGCCGTGATGCCAGAACTTCAGGTCCGGATCGAGATCTCCGCTGGCGGAGACGGTGACCTTCAGCGGGAATTCCGGCTTCCCCGCGGCGACGCGCGCAGCTCGGCGCGCTTCGCTGTTGACCAACAGGCGCGGGTTATCGGCGCGCATGGTGCCTGCGCCGATGAGGATGGCGTCGGACTCCGCTCGCACCTGGTCTACACGGTCGAAGTCGGCGCTGTTGCTCAGGAGGAGTCGTTCAGGGCTTGTGTCGTCGATGTGGCCGTCGACCGAGGTAGCGACGCTCAGCAGGACATACGGGCGGGACATGACAGATCTCCTTGGTGGGTGCGGTAGGGGGCGGAGGTGACCTTCATGCCTGCCGAAGCACGGCTTCGTCCATGGCTTCCTTGTACTCGATCACGCTGGGGACCGTACGCCACTTGGTCAGCATGCCGTCGAGTTGGGTCAGCCCTCGGGTGATACGCGCGGATCCCGTCTCGACTCCGATGCTCAGTGCCTGAAGCCCAACAATGGAGGCTTGTTCGGCCTCGCCTGCGTTGGCGAGTGCGACGGCTTCGCGTGACAGATAGACACCGCGATCCCTGTGGTACCCCGATGGCAGCCGGCTGATTGCGTTGCGGAAACCCTCGGCTGCCCGGTGGTGCTCGCCCATCACTGCCAGGCTCTGGGCACGCTGGACCTCGATGTACGCGGCGTCCAGCCATACCCCCCAGGGGGAGGCGGGATTCGGATCCATGGTGGCGTGCAGCTCCAAGGCGTGGTCGTAGGCCCTCTGGCACGCCGCCGCTTCATTGCGCAGAGCATGGCCGTGAGCTCCGTAGGTAGCGGCCACGGCAGCAAGACGGCTGTGCGGCTCGGCAAGGTCTTCGGCGGCCTCGGCTACGTCCACGGCTTCGATCGGGTCACCCATGTCACCAGCCAGCTGACTGCGCCGCGCGAGGCTGTAGGTGGTTAGTTCGGGGTCGCCGGACATGTGCGACGCCTCCAGCGCTTCATGCGTCCAGTGCTGGGCGGCACGGAAGTCTCCAAGGTCCTGGTACAGCCAGCCGCAGAGTTCCGAGTACTGGGTGTGCAGCTGGATGAGCCGCCGTTTGTCTGCGCCCTGCCGGCCATTCCGCAGTTCCTTGATGGCGGTGATCTGCTGTTGGACCAGAGGAATCACCCGGTGCGGGCCGAATAGGTTGTCGTTGTCGATGAGCACCCGCCGCGTTGTTTCCAGGTGCTCGATCGGGTCCGTTCCCGATGTGACCAGGCTGGATCGGCGGGGTGCACCAGTGGCCGGGAGTTCGGAAGCGGCAGCCAGCGCTGCACCTGCCCCGAGTACGCCTATCAGTGCACGGCGTGAGAGTGACACGAAGATGATCCTTCCGTCATCGGTGCGTACGGGGATGGTCATCCCCTCCTCTGACGGTGCCTGGAGATCCGTTTCGCCAGCCAGGGCCACAGGGTGGTTGGCCACATGGGCCCTCGGATTGGCCACATGCTGCGTTGGCAGGGAGTCGAGGCTGACGCCTTCAAGGAGCATGGCGTGAAGCCGGACTAACGATCCCCCCGCCCCAAGCGCCTTGTCGTACGCCTCGACCAGTGGTGCGGAAGGAGCCTGATCGCCTCTCTCTGCTCGGGCCATGTAGCTGGTGTTATAGGTGATCCTCTTGCTGAGCTTGCCCAGCGATAAGTAGCCGTGAGGGCCTTGAGTGCGCCAGTCGCGCATCGTCGCCCCGAGGAAGTGCCACGGACTTACATGCGGCGTCAGGTCGTTCGGACGCTGCCCCATTCCGTCCTCCTATGAGGCCCACGTGACCACCACGTGGCGGCCACATCGCGGATCTGTTGGCGGGACTCGCCCCGCCGTTACAACCGATGCACGGGAGATCTGAACCTATCGATCGGCCGGAAGCGCCGTGTCGATAACGAGCGAAAGGAGGGGCCGTGATCGCAGTACAGAGTCGGCGACTGGGGGAAGGGCTGTTGCGCCTTCCCGTGGAGGGCAAGGATTCACCGACCCTCCAGCACCGCCACGCGCTCACGCAACTCGCCTACTTCGAGCCGAAGTTGTGCGACCTCGTCACGCAACTCGGCAATGGCCCCTTCCGGTCCGGCCTGTCTGGCGCGATCCGTGGAGCCGGAGGTCAGAAAAGCCCCCTTGCCTTGGTGGCTCACGGCCAGACCGTCCGTCTTGAGCTTGCGAATCGCGTCTCGGGCCACGGTTACGGTCACGCCGTAAGTCTCCTGGAGTGCTGCCAGCGATGGCAGCTTCCCCGTCGCCGCGAACTCGTTGCTAGCGATCCGCTTTCGAAGTTCTTCCGCCACCTGCTGGTAGGCCGGTACGCCGGTCCACTCGACCATCTACACCCCACAGCTCGTCTTGGTCTCTGCCTCATAGTGCCCAAGCGGCGCAGGTAGGGCCAAGCCTGAGCGGCCAATCTCTGCCAGGGGGTTGCGGGAACTCTGCCTCACAGTGCACTCTGAGGCAGAGAAATCAAAGCCTCCTAACGGAGGTGGCGAACTCCTGCTAAGTCCTGCTTGACCTGCAGTTTTAGCGCCCGGAGACCCCCGCGACAGGGGGACAAAGGCAGCGTCTGTTCCTTGAGAACTCAACAGTGAACTCTGAACAGGGTGAGACTCCCTGTCCCCGCGGGCGCCCGGGTTACGGCGTCGGCGGTTGTTCCACGTGCTGGCTCTGGGTCAACCCCTTCGGGGTGCTACCCGGCACGCACCGCCCTGCTGTGGCGCCAGAGCAGCGACGATGGCGCCCCCGACACCCGGGGCTCGGGACCGGTGGGCCGTGGCGACGGCCGGCCGGGGAAGCCCCCTATCGGTTCCTCCTCCAGGAGGTTGTTGTGTTCCAACGATGTACCTGGGTGCACGCCGTACGGGACCGGTACGGCTGCAAGGCCCATCGAGTCGGATAACCCTCGCGCGGCAGCCCCAGAGCCTCTGGCTGACTCCCGCGCGTGTCTTGCAGCCCTGTGTTGCCCAGGCGCCCCCGGCACGTGATGACCGGGGGCGGTGGGGAGCGCCGGGACTCTCCCCTCGTTCCACCCCCGGCGGCCGCCTCTCACCGAGACTGCGGCCGGCGTTCCGAAGCAGCTGCCGTCTCACCACACGCCTGCGGCTGCTTCGGCTTCCAGTCCCTCCAAACAAACAGGAGTGGTGATGGCTATGTCTGCCATCGCGGGTAGGCGGTCGCCTCATGTGGCCGCGCGTCCCGCTGGGACGGTGCTGGCGTTCGAGCCTGCGCCGCACCCGGGCTTGACTGGTGCGCTGTGCGCGGCGGTTGAGCCGGAGGTCTTCTTTCCTGATCCAGAAGACCACGAGGCCGCCGCGCTGGCCAAGGGCCTGTGCGCGCAGTGCCCGGTGCGGGAGGTGTGCCTGGCCGTCGCGTTGGCGTCGGAGGGCGACGCCAAGGTGTACACACGGTTCGGTATCTGGGGCGGCAAGGACCCCCGGGAGCGGTATGCGATCTCCCGGCGTGACCGCAACACCGACGTCAACAATGCGCGGCGGCCGGTTGAGTGCGGTACGCGCCGCGGCTACCAGCAGCACCAGCGCCGGGGCGAAGTCGCCTGTGCGGCGTGCCGGTTGGCCAATGCCGCGCGCAATCGTCGGCGGCGTGTGCGTGGTGCAGCGGGGGCGGTGGCAGCATGACCGGGCCCGTGATCCTGGCCGCACAACGCGCGCCGCTGGGCGCGCTCGCACAGATCGGCGCGGTGTTCCCGGGCCTGCCTGCCGCCTGCTTCGCCATCGACGACGTGTTCCCTGACCGTCTGGACATCTCTGTCCATGACGACCTGGGCCACTTCGAGGCATGGCGGACTGCGTTGGGCATCCCCGTCGATGCGGTGGAGTACAGCACCATCCCCACTTGCATGATGCTGGTCGCCTACAGCGCGTACAGCGGTGCCGCCGTCAAGCTCGTGGGTTTCGCCCCGCTGCTGCCGGAGCGGCCGCCACTTCAGCAGGTGCTGGAGGATCTGCGGGCGGCGCAGCCCGGCGTTGAACTCGCCGAGCAGCGGCACCAGTTCCTCGATCTCGATCCCGATCTGGTGCGCGACGACTATGCCCGGCCCGCTCCCGTCCTGTGCGAGGGGATGGGGGAGGTGGCGTGATGAGTGCGTTTCTTCCGGCGGTGGCTGCGGCGGTGCCGGTGGGGGCCGGGTGGTCGCTGCACGCGGTGTGGTTGCGCCGGCGCCTCGACCGTGCGCGGCGCGACCCGCTGACCGGCCTTCCCGGCCGGGATGCTTTCCAGGCGCGGGCCCGCCGGATGCTGCGGGCCCCGGGCACGGTGGTGGTCCTGGTGGACCTCGACCGTTTCAAGGTCCTCAACGACCATCATGGCCATGGGGCGGGGGATGCGGTGCTGGCCACGACGGCGGCGCGGCTGGCCGTCTGGGCCGAGGGCCGTGGCGGGGTGGTGGCGCGGCTGGGCGGGGACGAGTTCGCCGCCGCCGTCACCGCGCCCGGTGACCTGCCGTCTGCGCTGACCTGTCTGCACGCGGCTCTGTGCGCGCCCGTGCCGTACCGCCGTCACCAGCTCCGGGTGGGGGCGTCGGTCGGTGCGTACCGGGAGGAGTGCCTGCCGCACCCGGAGCTGGGGCGGGCGTTGCGGCGGGCGGACGAGGCCATGTACGCGGCCAAACGCCTGGGCGGCGGCTGGCAGTTGGCCACCGGTCCGATCCCGTCCATGACGTCGGCCAACGGCCGCCGGACCGGGCGGCGCGGCACCTCGGGAGGAGGTGTGCGATGAGCACCTGGCACCTGAACTCCGACCGCCCGCTCTACACCCGCCACCCCGAACCCCGGGGCTGGACCGACACCTACAAGGTCTGGCGGTTCGACAGCGCGACCCTGCGCCTCGCCACCGCCGTCCACGAAGCCGGGCACGCCGTGCTCAGCATGGCCATCGGCATCCCCCTCACCGAGATGCACATCAGTGATGACCTCGGACGGGGAGACGGCCCGGGGGCGTGGGTCCGCAACGGCGGCCGGTGGAGCGTGCCGTGCCCGCAGTACATCGCCATGTGCGCCGCCGGAGAACGCGCCCAGGACCGCTGGATGCACGAGAAGGGACTGTGGACCGTCGAACGGGCCTGGGCCACCGAACGCGGCGCCCGTGACGACCGCCGGCTCGTCGTCGACGCCGTGCGCACCGCGGCCGGGCGCACGGTCGTCTTCGGTGGCCGCACGCCCGGCGCCCTGGACTACGCCACGGCACAGACCGCGGCGGACGCGGCACTGACCCCGCTGTGGGACCGGGTGCTGCGCCTGGCCGCCGCCCTCGACGGGCACGGCCACCTCACCGGCCGACAGGCCGCCCGGTACGCCGACTTGACCCACATCGCCGTCCCGTACGAGGACGGTACGGAGGTGGCGGCGTGAACCGCACGGCCAAAGCCCTCCTCGTGGCCGCGCTGGTCGGTGTGGTCGGCATGGCATTCCGAGTGTCGTGGAACGCCCAGCGGGACGTAGCCCGGACCGTCGGCGCGGACACGGTGGCGGCCTTGCTCTACCCGTTCGTGGTGGACGGGCTGATGGCCCTGGCCCTGGTCGCCACCCTCGTCCTGACCGGCCGGGACCGGGCGTTCGCGCTGCGGGTACTGGCCGGGTACACGGTGGCCTCCCTGGTCCTGAATTACGTCCACGGCCTGGTGCCCGTCCTGCACCAGGCGGCGCAGCACCGGCTGTCCGACTGGGCGCCGGCCAACTGGTGCCTGGTCCTGCTGGCCACCTCCCTGCCGGTCGGCTCGATCTTCTTCGGCTCGGACCTGGTGGCCAAGATCCTCCACCACCGACCCGAACCGGCCTCGCCCGCACCGGAGATGACCGCGGTCGGCCCGGAGGGCGTACAGGCCGTCGGTGCGGTCACGGTGGCCCTGGAGCGTACGCACCCCGTACACCCGGACACATCCGGCCCCGTACGGGATGCGAGCACGCCGGTTCCCGGGCGTACAGGCCCCCGTACGCCCACCCCCGATCCGGCACCGTACGCGCAGGTCACACCCCGTACGCCCACCCCGCACAAGACGTCGCGTACGCCCGCCGTACGGACCTCCCGTACGGCAGCTGTCAGTACCGGTGACCGGGCGTACGAGGAGGCGGAGCTGGAGCGTACGCGCCAGCGTGCGGAAGAGGCGTACGCCCAGTCCCTCGACGCCGGAACACCCATCGGACCGGCCGCGCTGGCCCGGGAGTTCGGCTTCTCCGAAGGCTGGGGCCGCAAGCGCATCAAGGCCGTCGAAGAACGCCTCGCCACCAACCGGCAGGGACTGCACCTGGTGAGCACCCCACCCCAGTGACACCCCACCCCGGCAGGCGCACGGCATGCGCCTGCCCCGAGGAACAGCGCGCCACCTGAAACCCGCATCCGATCCGATCAAGGAGACCGAACGATGGCCACACAGACGACGGGCACGACGGCCGGTCAGCAGACCACGGACTTCCACTACATCACCACCGTGCAGACCCGCGACGGGCTGCTCAACAGCCGCTCCGGCGTCCTGAGCGTCCCCACCGGATCCCGGTACACGCGCACCACCTGCTTCAACCACCTGATGGACCAGCTCACGGACGAGTACGGAACGCCGATCAGCATCCTGTTCTTCGCCCTGGAGCCCGACCAGCTCTGACACCACCACCACGCCGGACCCGGCTGCCCGCCTCCTACAGCGACGGCCGGGCCGTGCACTCACCGACAGGGAGTGTTCATCGTGACCATCGACACCGCCAAGACCGCCTGGCCCGAGAGTGTCATCGCCCGCTACCTCACCCTCGCCGGGGCCACCGTCGACCTGACCGAGTACCCGACCTGCGTCATCGCCACCTGCGCCGGATGCCCCAACGCGTCCTGGGAATGCAGCGACATCCCGACCTACGGCGACCGCCCGAACCGCGGCTCGGCCACCCGCCAGGCCGCCAACTGGGCCCAGACACACGCCGAAACATGCCGCGCCCTGCCCCGCCCCACCCAGACCCCGGCCTTGAGGACGACGTATGCATGACGACGCGTGCGAGGAATGCCGACGCTGGCGGTGCAGGGACTGCGGTGTCCACCACTGCTGCGAGCCCTGCCCGTGCGAGCGCTCCCACTCCTGCGCGTGCGAGTGCAACGCCCACGACCGGCACATGACCTGGGCCGACTGACCACCCCGAGGAGCTCCGAGCAGTTCTCGCAGCCCCTTGGATGCCGGTCTCCAGTACAGCCAACAGGCCCGGCCGCCCACCTCCTACAGCGACGGCCGGGCCCGCTCACCCCTCCAACCCTGTGGAAGGAATCGTCAGTGAATCACGGAGAAGACGAGAACGAGCTGTTCAACCGGCTGGAGGCCGAGATGAATCCCGGCCCTGCCGCGGAGGTGGTGGACCTGGACAAGGCCCGCACCGCACGCACCCAGTCCACCGAGCCTGAGCCCGAAACCGAGCCTGCCGGAACGGGTGACGGGCAGGCCGATGTGGCTCCGCCGGTGATGGTGGACGGTCCGGCGCCGGTCGGCCCGGGTTTTATGGAGCGGATCCGGGGTGCGCGGCTGCACCCGGTCGTCCCGGCCTGGCTGAAGTCGTCGGCGGAACTGAAGACGGCCGCGGGGTGGGTGGGCCGGTACTACGGCCACACGCTGGCCTACCACGCCATGCGCTCCCCCCTCTACGCCACTCGCCTCGCCCTGCAAGCCCCGCTCGGGGCGGCCCGGTTCGTCGGCGGCACGATGCGGTGGATGGCCGACGCCGAGGGTGAGCCTGTCCGGCTGGCCGCTGTACGACGTGAGGACGCGGGCGAGTACCTGCGCCTGTCACGTCAGCGTGACGGCCGGGTACGCCTGCGGACCCTGACCGCAACTCTGGCTCTGCTGATCGGAGTCGGGGCGGCGCTGGCGCTGTATGTGCTGGCTCCGGGCTGGCTCCAGGCCGTGTCCGTCAGCGCTCTGCTGCTGGCGTTCGGGTCGGCGGGCGGCCGGTCGGACGCCCCGGTCATCGCCCGGGCGGTGGAGATAGCGAAGGCGCCGAAGCTGACCAGCGACATCGTCATCAAGGCCATGGCCTCCATCGGCATCGGACAGATCAGCACAGCGGTGGCCAAAGGCCAGGACGGGATCAAGTTCGCCGCCCCCATCACCCGCGAAGGCCCGGGCTGGCGTGCCGACATCGACCTGCCCCTGGGCGTGACAGTGTCCGACGTGGCAGACCGGCGCGCCCGGCTCGCTTCCGGCCTGCGCCGCCCGCTGGGCTGTGTCTGGCCGGACGCCGACCCCAACGAGCACGAGGGACGCCTGATCCTGTGGGTGGGGGACCGGGACCTGTCCAAGACCGGCAACGTCAAGTGGGCGCTGGCCGACGCCCGCCGACACGACGTCTTCAAACGCAACCCGTTCGGCATCGACCCCCGCGGCCGCGCCCAGTCCGTGCCGCTCATCCAGCACAACGTCCTCATCGGCTCCCTGCCCGGACAGGGCAAGACCAGCGCAGTACGGGTGCTGGCCTGCGGCGCAGCCCTGGACCCGAGCGCGGAGCTGTGGCTGCACGAGAACAAGGGCACCGGAGACCTCGACTCCCTGGCCTGCGTGTCCCACCGGTTCGTCTCCGGCATCGATGACGAGTCCGTCAAGTACGCCGCAGACTCCCTGGCCCTGCTGCGCGAGGAGGTCATGCGCCGGGCCGCGGCCATCAAGAAACTCCCCCGGGATCTGTGCCCGGACAAGCGCATCACCCGGGAGATCGCCAACAAGCGCTCTCTGAAGCTCTGGCCGCTGCTCGCGGTCTTCGACGAGTGCCAGAACCTTTTCGCTCACTCCAAGTACGGCAAACAGGCAGGCGAGGACGCCGAGTTCGTCATCAAGCTCGGCCGGGCCCTGGGTGTGACCCTGGTCCTGGCGACCCAGCGGCCGGACAAGGACTCCCTGCCCACCGGCATCAGCGGCAATGTTTCCATCCGCTTCTGCCTCAAGGTCGCAGGCCAGGTCGAGAACGACATGATCCTGGGCACCAGCGCCTACAAGAACGGCCTGCGCGCGACCCAGTTCCGCGCCGAGATCGACGCCGGTAACGGCTACCTCGCAGGCGCCACCCCCATGCCGGTCGTGGTGCGCACCGCCTACCTGGACGACCCGGCCACCCACGCCATCGCGCAGAAGGCACTCGCGCTGCGCAAAGCCGAGGGCGCCCTGTCCGGCTTCGCGCTCGGCGAGGACGACCAGAAGGCCCGCGGACCGGTGTACGACCTGCTGGCCGACATCGCCAGCGTGGTGCCGGCCGGTGAAGAGCGGGTGTGGAACGAGCGGATCGGCGCCCGCCTCGCGGAGCTGCGGCCGGAGGTCTACGGCGGGTGGGAGGGCGTGACCGTCACGGCCGCGCTCAAGCCGTACGGGATCAAGGTCGCGGGTCAGGCCGGAACCACGGACGAGGGAGAGCGCACCACGCGGCGCGGCATCGTCCGCGCCGATCTCATGAAGGCAATTGCGGAGCGTGACGAAAAGCCGGGTGCGGCATAGCCGTTGGGCGGTGCTACCGGTAGCGGGTGCGCCTGCTACCGGTAGCACCCCCGCTAGCACTCCACATTGGTGCTCATCTGCGATCTAGCGCATAGCACCCCACCAGCGAAAACCCCGGAAACCGCCCTGGAAGGGGCTCTGAGACCCCCATGCCCGCTGCTACCGCCTTCCTTCTCGTCGTCACGTTCGGTTACATCGGATTGTGTGCTGCCTCGCCGTTCGGGCCCTGCCGCAAGTGCCGCGGCTGGGGCTTCAAGATGCTCACCAACCGCCAGGGCCGCCCCAAGCGCGGCCGCCACTGCCGCCGCTGCGACGGCACCGGCCGCCGCATCCGCCTCGGCCGCCACCTCTACAACCGCGCCTCCCGCATCCACCACGACGGCACCCGCTGATGCGGCGCCTGCTGTACCTCGCGCTCGCCGCGGTCCTGCTCGGCCTGGCCGTCAGCGGCTGCCCCGGCGCGCACGAGACCGGGCCCGCCACCCCGCCGCACACCACCGCAACGGAGTCCCCGTGAACCTCACCTTCTCCGCCGTCCTCCTCCTGGGCATCGCCGCGTTCTTCCTCCTGCGCTCCCGCGCCATCGGCCTCGGCGGCGCCCTGGTCGTCTTCCTCCTCGGCTTCTTCACCGCCGGAACCGGCGCCTACAAGCCCATCCACGACCTGTGCACCTCCGCCGCCACCGCCCTGGCCAACCTCCACCCCTGACCAAGGGACTTGCCATGAACCCACCGCCCGCCACCGGACCGCCCGCCCGCAGCCACCAGCTGGCCGCCGTACTGCCCAAGGCAGCCCCCGCCCTGGCCACCTCAACCGTGCTGGTCCTGGCTCGCATCTGGAACGCCAACGGCGCCCAGCATTCCGTCGGCGACGCCGTGCTGATGACCGCCCTCTCGCTCGCCGCCGCCGGGGCCGGAGCGGCCGCCTCCCTCGGCCTGTCCGGAGACTCCGTGATCGCCGGGACCGCGTTCGCCACCTCCGGGACCCTCGCCCTCGCCGGGGTCGCCGGGTACGCCGACGGCCTGCCCCTGCCCCTGCTCCTGTGGGCCCTGACCACCGCCATCGCCTACGCCCTGACCGCCCGCACCTGGCGCACCGACCGCCGCGAAACCCTCGCCCATGACCGCCACATGAACGTGCGGCGCGAGGAACACGCCCACATCGAGCGCGTGGAGGCCCTGCGGGCCGGGGCGCAGATCGAAGTGGCCCGCGAGGGCGCCCAGTACGCCCAGGCGCTCGCTGCCGCACTGACCACCCGGGCCGCGCTGCCCGGCTTCGACCCCGTCCAGCTCACCCGGGCCGGACTGCCCGAACTGCCCGCCGCCGAAAGGAAGTCCCTATGAGCCGCCGCCTCCGGCCCCGGCTGCGCGTCCAGCGCGCGACCCGGCCCCGCCCGGCACTGATCCTGACTGACACGCCCCGCCCCGGCTGCCGCGACTGCGGCGGCATCGAGTACCCCTACGGCGACGAGACCGGCGAGTACGCCGGGAGCGACTGGGAGCCCTGCGGCTGCTGGAGCGAGGACCTGCGGTGGGTCCTGCTGCCGCTGCCCAGGCTGCCCCAGCGATGGCGCCGCCAGCCCACCGGCTACAGCGACGAACCGCCGTTCTAACCCCTGCGAACTGTGCACGCCCACCGACGACTACCCCTGTCCGCACTGCTGCCAGTGCGGCGCCAACGGCTCCGGCGAACGCCCCTACTGCGTCTGCGAGTAGCCCCCAACCCATCGAAGGGAAAGCCATGTTCGAGATCCGCATCACCTGCCGGCCGGACGACGCCGACCGGATCACCCGTGCCCTGTCCGAGACGTTCACCACTGGCGCGGCGCGTCGTCGCCCCGCCCGTACTCCGGACAGGGTGCGGCTGCACGTGACCGCCGAACACCGTGAGCGGATGGCCCCCTGGCCCGCTCCCTGGTTCGCCTACGCCAAGGCGCCGGGCATCACCAGTGAGATCGGCTGGACCGCCGACCGGGCCCGCACGCACCCCCACAGCACCGCCGTGGACCGTGAGTTCTGGCTGCGCAAGGCCGCCGTGCTGGACCGCATCGCCCTGGACGACGAGGCCGCCGGTATCGGCACCGACGCCCCCGGGGCGGCGCTGGAGGCGGCCCGCCGTCTGCTCGACATCGACCGGGCCGCGGACCCCGGCCCCCGCCGCCACAGCAACAGCCCGTACACCCCGGACCACCCCGACAGCATCCGCCACCCACGCGGCTACGTCCGCCAGGAATACGCGACCTGGCACAGGACCGAAAGGAACTGACAGCGATGTCCCCCACCACCGAGCCCCTGCACGCCGCACAGCTGCGCGGCTACCAGCTCGTCTACGTCGCCGAACACCACTCCCGCATCACCTCGTACTGGTGGCACGCCTGGGACCCCTTCGGCGGCTACGCCGGGACCGCGAATTCCCCCGGACTCATCCGCCAGCTCATCGACCACCACGCCCGCAGCCACCACGAAGGAGAGTGAGCCATGTCCGGGGAAACCCCGCTCACCGTTGTCGGCAACCTGACCGCCGACCCCGAGCTGAAGTACACCAACACCGGCCAGGCCCTGGCCAAGTTCACCATCGCCTCCACCCCGCGCACCTACGACCGCCAGACCACCCAGTGGAAAGACGGAACACCCGCCTTCTTCCGCTGCACCGCCTGGCGCCAGCTGGCCGAGCACATCGCCGCAAGCCTCCCCAAGGGCACCCGCGTCATCGCCTCCGGCCACATACGCCAGCACAACTGGCAAACCCCCCAAGGTGAGAACCGCTCCATGCTCACCCTGGAAATCGACGACATCGGCCCCTCACTACGGTTCGCCACCGCCAAGGTCGAACGCGTCCAGCGCAACGGCATCACCTCCGGCCCGGCCCTCGACCCATGGTCCCCCACCGCCCCCACCAGGACCACGGTCGGAGACACGCAGGACAGCGACGAGCCACCGTTCTAGATACGCCCGGGCGGGCGCCGTCTCACCACAAGCCTGCGCCCGCCCGGTTTCTCCAGTCCCTCCAAAGAAACAGGAGAACTACCAGCATGACCCACCGTGCCGCATCCGGCCAGGGCCAACCGGCCCGTCCCGCCCAGACAAGCCACGGTCAGGACCGACCGCGCCTCCCGCCCGACGCAGGCGGCGGCATCAGCGAGCACCTGCGTACCGCCCTGGCCCTGGCTGCAACTGGCGTGCCGGTGCTGCCCCTTCGGGAAGGCAAGATGCCGTTCGCCAACTGCCGCGCATGCGCCCGCGGTGCGTGCGGCGGCCGGCCCCACATGAAGAACCCGGGTGCGTGCCACTGCCCCGCCCCGTGCCACGCCTGGGCCGCCGCGACCACCGACACCCGCGTGATCACCTCCCCCGCATGGGCCCCGGCCTGGCGCGCGGCCGGGGCGGTCGGCTACCACCCGGCCGGAGTCGGACTCACCGTCGTGGACCTGGACAGCACCCACGCCGTGGCCTGGGCACGCGAGAGTCTCCCCGCCACCCGGACCGTGCCCACCACCCGCGGAGAACACTGGATCTACCTCGGCACCATGCCCTCCGCCAACGACGTGCGGCCCGGCGTGGACATCAAGTCGCGCATGGTCTACGCCCGGTGGCTCGGCCACGGCACCGGCACCATGACCACCCTGCCCCCCGCCGTCCACGCCCTGACCGTGAAAGAAGAAACCACCCCGCCCCGGGCGGGAGTGGCCTCTTCCCCCACCCTGCGCGCCACCTGGGACCGGACAGTGGCCCACGGATGCCGCCACACCGAGCGCTACATCCGCACCGGCCTGGAACACGGCCTGGCCCTGGTACGCGCCCGCACCAAATCCGGCGCCGGATCACAGGCGTTCGGCGTGGCCCGCTTCCTGGCAGCCCAACACACACAGTGCCCCGGACCCTGCGACCTGGACACCATCGGGCAGCAGATCGTGGCCGCCGCCATATCGGTCGGCGTACCCCAGGCATACGCACAACGCGCCGTCGCCAACGGACTCCACACCGGCACCGGCAAGAGGCACGCAGCGTGAACAGCAACCCCATTCCCCCACTGCATCTGTACTCCGTGCCCACCGACCCCAAGACGCCCCCTGAGGCATCTGCGAAGCGCGAGCGCCCACGCACCGCATGGACCGCGGATCAGCTCATGACCGCCGACTTCCCGGAGCCGAAGTGGGCCGTGCCCGGCATCTTCGCAGAGGGCGTGAACCTGCTCGCCGGACCGCCCAAGGTCGGCAAGTCGTGGCTGTCCCTCGGCCTGGCCCTCGCGGTCGCGGCCGGCGGGCGCGCATTCGACTCGGTGCCCGTGCAGGGCGGCCCGGTTCTCTACCTCGCGCTGGAGGACACCCCGCGCCGTCTCCAAGGGCGCATGGGCAAGGTTTTGGGCGGTCAGGCGGCGCCAGCCGGTTTGACTCTGGTCACGGAGTGCCCGCCCTTTCCCCAGGGCGGAACCGAGGCCATCGCGGGGTGGCTGGACCGCAATCCCGATGCCCGCTTGGTGGTTATCGATGTGTTCGCCAAGATGCGTGGTAGGGCCCCGCAAGGTGTGTCGGCGTACGACACAGATTACGTCGCCGTCGGGTACGCCAAGCGGATCGCCGACCACTACAGCGTGGCTGTTGTCCTCGTCCACCACGTCCGTAAGGCGAGCTCCGAAGACTTCCTGACCGAGGTCTCCGGCACCAACGGCATCGCGGGCGCCGCGGACGCCACGCTCGTCCTGAAGCGGGCGCGCGGGCAGGCGGACGGCGTACTGCACGTCACCGGCCGCGACGTCGACGAAGCAGAGTACGCGCTCAGATTCCAAGCCGCCTCCGGCGCCTGGCAGATGCTCGATGGGCCGGTCTCGGACCACGCCATCGGTGACACCCGAGCGGCCATCCTCCGACACGTCCGCGAGAACCCCGGCGCCCGCCCACGGGACATCGCCGCCGCGCTGCCGCAGCTCGATGCCGAGAACGTCCGCCGCACCTGCTCGCGCATGGCCGCGGACGGACAGCTGACCAAGGACGCCGGGGGCCGCTACTACCCGGACACCGAGACCCGGACCCAGGGCACGCCGGAGGTGTCCCAGCTGTCCGACTGTCCCAATACCTCATCTGACCTGCACGAACAGGTGGGACAGCCAGAATCGGGACTGTCCCAGCTGTCCGACCCCCGTTCCACTGGCGACACCTCGGAAGGACCTGACCATGGCGCGTGACGAGACGCTCACGATTCCTCAGGTGATCGAGGAAATCGGCGTACCGCTGTCGACCTTCTACCGCTGGCGACAGCAGAGGAAAGGGCCGAAAACAATCAAGCTCCCGAATGGCGCGGTAAGAATCCGCCGTTCGGAACTGGAGCGCGGGAAGGCAACAGGTGTTGCCTTGTTGCCTTCCCGCAGCCACCACGACATCGACACGGCACGGGAGGAAGCGTCATGAGTCCCGCGCAGACCCAGCCGCCCGACCCGCGCACCACCCTCCGGGCAGGGCTGCCCGACCGATACCTCACCCCCGAGGACATCGCGCAGCTCTTCGACGTGCCACTGGAGACCGTCTACCAGTGGCGCAAGAAGCGCACCGGACCGCCCGGCTTCCGCGTCGGCAAGCACGTCCGCTACGACCCCGCCACCGTGCACCGCTGGGTCACTGGGCAGATGAGCCAGGAAGAGACCACCCCCGCCCGGGGGCGCGTGGTCTCTTCCATCCCCCGGCGAGCTGACGCCGAAGATGCCGCCTGAGAGCCGCTACCGGTAGCGGCTCTCAGGCTACCGGTAGCACCCCAAACTCCTCTTGATCAGGCCCGCAGCAAGTAGCGGGCCCCACCCAGCACACCCCAAAACCGGCCGGAGAGCGGCCTCCCAGGCCCTCCCCCGCCCTGCTACCGGAAAGGAGACCAGCCCCCATGGCTGGCCACGTCCAAGACCGCTGGTACAAGACCGAAACCGACTCCGACGGCAAGCCCCGACGAGTGAAGACCGATCGCCACGGCACCGGTATGCGCTACCGCGCTCGCTACGAGGGCCCCGACGGCACCGAGAAGTCAAAGAGCTTCCCCGACCGGCAGAAGCGCCTTGCGGAGAAGTGGCTCACGAACACCGCGTCCGACATGTCGCGCGGCCAGTACATCGACCCGCGCGCAGCCCGGATCACGTTCAAGCGCTACGCAGAGAAGTGGCTCAAGACGCACACCACGGAGTTGTCGAGCCAGATCGTGGCAGAGCAGCGGTTGCGTCTCCACGCGTTCCCGCTCATCGGCTCCAGGCCGCTGGACTCGTTCCGCCCCGAGCACATCCGCGAACTGGTAAGCGCCATGGAGACGAGCCCTACCGTCAGCGGAGCGTACGCGCGGAACATCTACGGCGACGTCCGCGCCGTGCTGACGGCAGCCGTTGACGACGGCCTGCTGCCTCGCAACCCCTGCTCTGCGAAGTCCGTCCGCCCGCCAGAGGCTGAGCAGCGCCGCGTTGTGCCATGGCTGCCCGCGCAGGTTCGCGCTGTCCGCACAGAGCTCCCAGAGCGGTACCGCGCCATGGTGGATGTCGGTGCAGGGTGCGGACTGCGCCAGGGCGAGATAGTCGGACTGGCTGAGGATGCGCTCGACTTCCAGGACGCCGCCCTGCACGTGGTGCGGCAAGTGAAGCTCATCCGAGGGAAGGCCGTGTTCGCCCCGCCAAAGTGCAACAAGGAGCGGGACGTACCGCTGCCTCCGTCGGTCGCCAGGGCCCTACGCGCGCACATGGACACATACAAGCCTGTGGAGGTCACTCTCCCGTGGCGGAAGCCGGACGGCCCGAAAGTCTCGGCTCGCCTCCTGTTCACGAACACGGCGAACTGGGTCGTCTGGCGAAGCAACTTCAACATTCAGGAGTGGAAGCCCGCGATCGCGGCGGCGGGTCTGATCCCCGAGGCCAGCGACAACGGCAAGTACGACTCCGCGCGCGAGCACGGCATGCACGCGCTCCGGCACTTCTACGCGTCCGTTCTGCTGGATGCCGGAGAGACCATCAAGGCAGTGAGCCAGTACCTCGGACACTCAGACCCAGGGCTGACGCTCCGCGTGTACGCGCACCTCATGCCATCGAGTCAGGAGCGCACGAGAAAGGCCATTGACGGGGTGCTTCTGCCTTCCCCACGCAGAGCTGACGGCCCAGAGACGGCCCAGTGACGCGCAACAGGCCCTCTACTCGCGCCAAACACGCAGGTAGAGGGCCTGTTGCCGCCGGATCACTGCCAGTTCTCCGGGCTTAGGCATGGTCCATCCAGTGTCGCAGACGTACGAAGGGGGCCCGCCGTCCTGTGGACCACGGACCCCTCACCAAAGAAAGTGCAGCTCAGGACCCTACAAACGCCACCATCAACAACCACACCACCGGCGCCGTCGGCAACAGCGAATCCAGCCGGTCCATGATCCCGCCATGACCGGGCAGCAGCTCGCCCATGTCCTTGATGCCCAGGTCCCGCTTGATCATCGACTCGCCGAGATCGCCCAGGGTGGCGCTGACCGCGACCGCGAGGCCGAGCAGCAGGCCCTGCCACCACACTCCGCCGTCGATCAGGAAGTGCATGCACAGCGCGCCCGCCACCATGGCGAACAGCACCGCTCCGACCAGGCCCTCGCGGGTCTTGCCGGGGCTGATGCGGGGTGCCAGCTTGTGCTTGCCGAACCGCCAGCCCACCGCATAGGCGCCGGTGTCACTGACCACGGTGAGGATGAGGAAGGTCAGCACCCGCCAGGCGCCGTCGCCCGCAGCGAGCATCAGCGCCACGAAGGTGGCGAGGAACGGTACGTAGAACGCGGCGAAGATGCCCGCCGTGACGTCCTTGAGGTAGTCGTCCGGTGGCTCCGTCATCCGCCAGACGAGCACGGCGAGCGCGGTGAAGGCCATGGCCACCCAGGCGCCCTCGGCGCCGTTCACATAGCCCGCGACGGTCATCGCGGCACCGCCGATGGCGAGCGGCACCAGCGGGGCCTTGATCGACTTCTGCTCCGCGAGCCGGGAGGTCAGCTCCCATAGCCCCACCACCACGGCGACCACGATGACGCCGAGGAAGACGGGCTTGTAGATGAACAGGGAGGCGATGATGACCGCGCCCAGGCCCAGCCCCACTCCTATCGCGGCACGTAGATCACGCCCCGCACTCTTCTTCCCCGCCTTGGCTGCGGCGGACTGCTGGGGCAGGATGTCGGGCTCCCTCTCGGCGCGTTCGCCATGGGCGCGTTCGCCATGAAACGTGGGGTCGCCGGAATGCGCGGCCCCCTGGTCACGGTCGTCCTGGTCTCCGCCTGCGTCGGGCACGATGGGCATGGGCCGAGTCTGCGCCGCCTCGCCCGCCCCATGCACAGGACCCGCCGGAACCGGGGGCCGCTGGTCCGTGGACCCCCAGTCTCCGGCGCGCGGCGGGGCTCCCCAGGATGCGTTGTTCATCGGAGTTCGTCAGACCTCGAGCAGCTCGGCTTCCTTGTGCTTGAGCAGCTCGTCCACCTGCGCGACATACTTCGCGGTGGTGTCGTCGAGCTCCTTCTCCGCACGGCGCACCTCGTCCTCGCCGGACTCCTTGTCCTTGACGAGCTTGTCCAGGGCGTCCTTGGCCTTGCGGCGGACGGAGCGGATCGAGACCTTCGCGTCCTCCCCCTTGCCCTTGGCGACCTTGATGAACTCCCGGCGGCGCTCCTCGGTGAGCTCCGGGAAGGTCACCCGGATGATGTTGCCGTCATTGCTCGGGTTGACACCCAGGTCCGAGTCGCGGATCGCCTGCTCGATGTTGCGCAGGGCGCTCTTGTCGAACGGGGTCACCACGGCCATCCGCGGTTCGGGCACCGAGAAGGACGCCAGCTGGTTGATCGGCGTCAGGGCGCCGTAGTAGTCGGCCACGATCTTGTTGAACATGGCCGGGTGCGCACGCCCGGTGCGGATCGCCGCGAAGTCCTCCTTGGCGACCACAACGGCCTTCTCCATCTTCTCCTCGGCCTCGAGGAGGATCTCTTCGATCACCACTTGCTCCTGGTGTTATCAGTAAGCAGAGCCTCGCCCCTGCGCGCGTCTTCTCCTGCACGGTGTCCGACCGGCAGGCAGTTGTCCATCCCCGTGTCGAGGTCTTCCCACGGCCCGGAGTTGTCGTCCGTGACCGTACGCCTCGGCGGGACCCTCACGGACGGTGTTACGGCGTCTCAGTCCCGCGAGTCCTGGTCGCTCACGAGCGTGCCGATCTTCTCACCCTTCACCGCGCGGGCGATGTTGCCCTCGGCGAGCAGTTCGAAGACCAGGATCGGCAGCTTGTTGTCCATGCACAGGCTGATGGCGGTGGCGTCGGCGACCTTGAGGCCGCGGGAAAGGACCTCGCCGTACTCGAGGGCGTCGAACTTCACCGCGTCGGGGTTCTTCTTGGGGTCGGAGTCATAGACCCCGTCGACGCCGTTCTTGCCCATCAGGATCGCCTCGGCATGGATCTCCAGGGCTCGCTGGGCAGCGGTGGTGTCGGTGGAGAAGTAGGGCATGCCCATGCCCGCACCGAAGATCACGACGCGGCCCTTCTCCAGGTGGCGCACGGCGCGCAGCGGGATGAACGGCTCGGCGACCTGGCCCATGGTGATGCCGGTCTGGACCCGGGTCTCCACGCCCTCCTTCACCAGGAAATCCTGGAGGGCGAGGCTGTTCATCACGGTGCCGAGCATGCCCATGTAGTCCGAGCGGGCCCGGTCCATGCCGCGCTGCTGCAGCTCGGCGCCGCGGAAGAAGTTGCCGCCGCCGATGACGACGGCGATCTCGTAGCCGTCGCGGACCACCGCCGCGATCTCGCGGGCGATGGCGTGCACGACATCGGGGTCGACACCGAGCCCTCCGCCACCGGCGAAGGCCTCACCTGACAGTTTCAGCAGGAACCGGCGGTGTTTGCCGTGGTCGGCGCTCTTGTCGTCGGCGGCCGTATGGGCGTCCGCACCCTGATTCATGGGAACTCTCCTCGTGCACATACGAAGAAGGCCACTGCCGATGGGTCCTCGCGGTTCCCTCTGCGGCAATGGCCTCCTCGTCACATCAGCGGCCGGCCGGTGGACGGCCGACTGCATACGACCCTAGCGGGTCGCGGGTCATTCGCTGCCCTGCTGATGGGGCTCAGGCGCCGACGCGGATGCGCGCGAAGCGCTTCAGCGTGACACCGGCCTCGTCCAGGATCTTCTGGACGGTCTTCTTGTTGTCCTTGGCGAAGGGCTGGTCCAGCAGGACCTGCTCCTTGAAGAAGCCGGTGACCCGACCCTCGACGATCTTCGGCAGGGCGGCCTCGGGCTTGCCCTCCTCGCGCGCGGTGGCCTCGGCGACGCGACGCTCGTTTCCCACGACCTCGGCGGGGATCGCGTCACGGGTCAGGAACTTCGGCGCGAACGCGGCGATGTGCTGCGCGATGTCCTTGGCGACCTCGGCATTCTCCTTGTCCAGCTCGACCAGGACGCCGACCTGCGGGGGCAGGTCCGCGGCGGTGCGGTGCATGTACGCGGAGACAAAACCGCCGGAGAAGACCGCGAAGCGGTCGACGACGATCTTCTCGCCGAGGGTGGCGTTGGCCTCGTCCACAAAGGCCTGGACGGTCTTGCCGGGCTCGATCTCGGAGGCCATCAGGGCCTCGACGTCGGCCGGGGCGGCCTTGGCTGCGTGCGCGACCAGGGCGTTGGCGACGGCGATGAACTTCTCGCCCTTGGCGACGAAGTCGGTCTCGCACTTGAGCTCGAGCAGCACACCCGAGGTCTTGTCCTCGGAGATGAGGGAGACGACGGCGCCGTTCTCGGTGGTGCGACTCTCGCGCTTGGCCACGCCCTTCAGGCCCTTGACGCGAACGATCTCGACGGCCTTCTCGAGGTCGCCAACGGCCTCGTCCAGCGCCTTCTTGCAGTCCATCATGCCGGCGCCGGTGAGCTCACGGAGCTTCTTGACGTCAGCGGCGGTGAAGTTCGCCATCCTTCAATCCTTCTTGTGCACTACGCCCTGCCGTGCCGCTCGGCATCCGGCAGGGCTGGTCCGTCTTGAGGTCACCACGACGGCCGACTCCCGTCCAGCGGACGGGACCCGGCCGTGGATCCACCGGGTGACGGCGGGGTCGGCGCAACGGCGACCCCGCCGTCCCTACGGCAGGGTCAGGCCTGCTCGCCGTCCGCGGCCGGCTTCGCCGGCTCCGCAGCCTCGGCGGCAGCGGCGGCCGGGGCCTCGGCGGCGGCCGGAGCCTCGTCCGCCTTCTTCTCGCCCTCGAGCAGGTCGCGCTCCCACTCGGCCAGCGGCTCGCCGGCCTTCTCGCCCGGCTTCTGGTCACCGGTCGCGGCACCGGAACGGGCGATGAGGCCCTCGGCGACGGCGTCGGCGATCACACGGGTGAGCAGGGTGACGGAGCGGATCGCGTCGTCGTTGCCCGGGATCTTGTAGTCGACCTCGTCGGGGTCGCAGTTGGTGTCGAGGATCGCGACGACCGGGATGCGCAGCTTGCGCGCCTCGCCGACGGCGATGTGCTCCTTCTTGGTGTCCACGATCCAGACGGCACTGGGCACCTTCTGCATCTCGCGGATGCCGCCGAGGGTCTTCTCGAGCTTGGCCTTCTCGCGGGACAGGACCAGGAGCTCCTTCTTGGTGAGGCCGGAGGCGGCCACGTCCTCGAAGTCGATGAGCTCGAGCTCCTTCAGGCGCTGCAGGCGCTTGTAGACGGTCGAGAAGTTGGTGAGCATGCCGCCCAGCCAGCGCTGGTTGACGTAGGGCATGCCGACCCGGGTCGCCTGCTCGGCGATGGCCTCCTGGGCCTGCTTCTTCGTACCGACGAACATGATGGAGCCGCCGTGCGCGACGGTCTCCTTGACGAACTCGTAGGCGCGGTCGATGTACGACAGCGACTGGAGCAGGTCGATGATGTAGATGCCGTTGCGCTCGGTGAAGATGAAACGCTTCATCTTCGGGTTCCAACGACGGGTCTGGTGACCGAAGTGGACGCCGCTCTCCAGCAGCTCCCGCATCGTGACGACGGCCATGGCCGCGCTCCTTGTGATACTCGGTTCCACGGCGGCCGGGCGGCCGCCGCTCCTGACGCCCCGGCGTGCCTGCCGCGAACCGCTCTGCGAGAGAGCCGTTCCCGGACCGAGGGGCACGGCCACCGCGCTGCCCCGGAGGGTCTGATGCGCCGGTGGCGGGGCGTGCGAAGTCGACCCGGTGACCCGGATCGCCATGAGAAGTGTACGGGACCGGGGAAGGGCCGGGTGACGGCGTTGTCCACAACCCACGAGTAGTCCACGGATCCCGGTCAAGATCCCCGGGATTCGCGGAAGTCGGCCACGGTGGTGCGCATGCGACTTCGCGGCGTCGGGGTGGTGTCCCCGCCCTTCCCTCTCCCCCTCCCCCGTTGCCTGAACGGCACGGGAGGTGCCCCCGTCCTGAACGGCGTGGGAGGTGCCCCCGCTTTCGCCGTTTCTCCGGGGCGGGGCCCCGGGATACGGGCAGTGATCACCGGTGCGCTTATGGCGCTCGTCCTCTGTCTGACGTGCGTCCCGGCCACGGCCGGGCCGGGCCCCGGGCCGGCCGGCCCCGACCGGGCCTGGCCGGTCGCCGGCCCGGGCGGCGCCCGGCCATTGATCGTGCGGGGCTGGGAGCCACCGCCCGTGCGCTGGGCCGCCGGCCACCGCGGAGTGGATCTCGCCGCCCGTGCGGGGCAGCCGGTGCGGGCCGCCGCCCCGGGCGAGGTGTCCTTCGCGGGCACGGTCGCGGGCCGCGGAGTGGTGTCGGTCGAGCTGTCCGGCACCGGCGACCCCCCGCTGCGCACCACCTATGAACCGGTGCGGGCCACCGTGCACAAGGGCGACCGGGTGACGGCCGGGGCGGTGCTCGGCGAGCTCGAAGCGACCCCCGGGCACTGTCCGGCGGGCTGCCTGCACTGGGGGCTGCTGCGCGAGCACACCTATCTCGACCCGCTGAGCCTGCTGCCGACCTGGATGCTGCGGCGCGCCCCCTCGCGACTGCTGCCGCTGTCAGCCGCCGACCCCGCGCAGGGCCATGGCGACCGCCGCCTCGGTGATCTGCTCCGGATCCTCGACGCCGAGTTCGATGCGGCGGACGGCGGCGTCCACCACGGCCTGCAGCAGCATGGCCGCCAGCCGCGGCTGCTCATGGCCGAGGCCGACGAGCGCCTCGCCGACCATGCCGATCAGACCGCCATGGGCGGCGCGGATCTTCTCCCGGGCGCCCGCGTCCAGTTCCCCGGCGGAGATGGCCACCACGGCCCGGTGCCGCCGGTCGCCGACCAGCGCCAACTGCCGGCGGACATATGCCTCGATCTTCGCCTCGGGCGTACCGGCCCGCTCCATCGCGGCCTCGACCTCGGCCGCCCAGACGGGGAAGTCGACGGCGCACAGTTCCTCGACCACGGCGGCCCGGGAGCGGAAGTACTCATAGACCGAGGACCTCGCCAGTCCGGTGCGCTCGGCGAGGGCGGGGAAGGTCAGTGCCTCCGTACCGCCTTCGGACAGCAGAGAACGGGCGGCGTCCAGCAAAGCGCCGCGCTGCATCGTCCGGTGCTCGACCACTGAGGCCGCTCGAATCCTGGGCACGCCCCCACTCTACGGACCGACCGGTCCGGCGACGACGGCGGAGGGACGATTCGGCGCTCCTCAGCGCCCCACATCCGCCAGCTTGGCCCGCAGCTGGAGTACCGACTTGGTGTGGATCTGGCTGACCCTGCTCTCCGTGACGCCGAGCACATGCCCGATCTCGGCGAGCGTCAGGCCCTCGTAGTAGTAGAGGGTGACGACGGTCTTCTCGCGGTCCGGCAGGGTGTTGATGGCACGGGCGAGCAGCCGGCGCAGCTCATGATCCTCGGCCACCTCGACCGGGTCGTCGGCGGCGGTGTCCTCGAGCGTGTCCATCAGGCTGAGCCGCTCGCCGCCCTCACCGCCCACGTGCAGCAGCTCCTCCAGCGCCACCACATTGGCCAGCGACAACTGGCTGAATACCGTGTGGAGTTCATCGAGGGAGATCCCCATCTCCGCCGCCACCTCCGCTTCGGAGGGCGTACGGTGCAGCGCGGCCTCCAGGGTGGCGTAGGCGCGCTCGACGGCCCGTGCCTTCTGCCGGACCGAGCGCGGGATCCAGTCCAGCGCCCGCAGTTCATCGATCATCGCCCCGCGGATGCGGGTGATGGCATAGGTCTCGAACTTGATGGACCGGCCGGGATCGAATTTCTCGATGGCATCGATGAGGCCGAAGACCCCGGAGGACACGAAGTCCGCCTGCTCGACATTGGACGGCAGCCCGACGCTGACCCGCCCCGCCACATACTTCACCAGGGGTGAGTAGTGGAGGATCAGCTGCTCCCGCAGTCGTTCGTCGCCCGATGCCTTGTACGACCGCCACAGCTCATCGAGCGTCGAGGGTGCGGGAGGGCGCACGGCGCCGCGTGCTGCGGGTGGCGCGGCGGCGCGGTCGGACCCGGAGGGTTGCTGGGGCATTCGTCGTCTTGAGCCGTTCTGCTGTGACATGGATCGGGTGGTACGAATGGCTGGAATTGCGTGAGCGTAGCGTGACCGAAGTGCCGCGCCGCGCGATGAAGATCCCTTCGGTGTGCGGGGGCGCGATCCGCCGGCCACGCTCCCCGACGACCGCCGGGCCCTCGGGCCGCACAGTGCCCGGCGTATCGGCCGCCGTGGTCACGTCCTTAACCCTTTCACCCGATCGCCCCAGGTCAAGGTCCGCCTCGCCGCACAGCGGGGCGCCGTCCGGGGGGCTTGGGTATGCCGGATGTTGACGGCGGGTCAGCCAACTGCCAGCGATCGCCCCGCCGTTCCACAAAGCCCAGGGACTGGAGCTCATAGAGCTTGCCGAGCGTACGGTCCCGGCCCAGACCGGCGTTGAGGGCGACACACTCCGTGTTCCCGCCACGGCCGGGCACGGCTTCCAGCACCCCTGCCGTCAGCGAGTCCAGCAGATCCCTGGCCACCACGGGCCCCCGGCGCTCGGGAGCCAGTTCCCCCATGTCGCCCACCAGTTCGGCGACTTCGTCGGCGTCACTCACCAGGCACGCCCCCTCGCGCAGCAGCTGGTGCACCCCCGTGGACAGCCCCGAGGTGACCGGTCCCGGAACGCCCATCGTGTACCGGCCGAGCTCCCGGGCCCTGCGCGCGGTGACCAGCGAACCGCTGCGATATTCGGCCTCCACCACGACCGTCCCCCGCGTCAATGCGGCGATGACCCGATTGCGCAGCACAAAGCGGCTCCGGGTCGGATGCCCGCCCGGCGGCAACTCGGCCAACAGCAGCCCCTGTTCCGCGATCCGGCCGATCAACTCGGCATGCCCGCGCGGGTAGGGCACGTCCACCCCGGACGCCAGCATCGCCACCGTCGCCCCGCCCGCGCTGAGCGCCCCGCGATGCGCCGCGCCGTCGACCCCATAGGCCGCACCCGAGACCACCACCCAGCCCCGCTCGGCGAGCCCGGCGCCGAGCAGGGCCGCGACATGCGAGCCATAGTCGGTGCAGGCGCGGGCGCCGACCACGGCCACCGAGCGCAGCGCCCACAGCCGCACATCGGGGCTGCCGCGCACCCACAGGCCGAGCGGCCGGGCGTCGCCGAGGTCGTCGAGTTGCCGCGGCCACTCCGTCTCACCGGGGCACAGGAAGCGGCCGCCCAGCCCGGCGACGGTGTCCAGGTCGCGGCCCGGATCGAGAATGGCGGCGCGGGCCCGGCATCCGGCGAGCCGGTCCGCCCGCGCCCCGCGCGGCGGCGGCCCCTGCCCCGTGAGCCCCCGCACCAGCCCCGCGGCCCCCATCTCCCGCACCCACCGGCCCACGCTCTCGTCACCCGGCTCGGTCAGCCGGGTCAGCGCGGCCCGGGCCAGCCGCTCCTCCGGCGCCACCCGGGTCATGGCACGCCCCCGGCCATGATCGCACCCCGCCGGACCCCCGTCCGCAGCTCCAGGGACTGCCGCACGTCCGTCACGTCCGGACGGTCGTGTCCGGCGAGATCCGCCAGGGTCCAGGCGACCCGGAGCACCCGGTCGAAACCGCGTGCCGTCAGCAGTCCGCGCCCCATCTCCTGCTCGGCCTCGTCCAGCGCCCGGGGCTCGACGCGCCAGCGGGTCCGCAGCTCATGGCCGGGCACCTCGCTATTGGTGCGCCACGGTGTCTGCGCATAGCGCGCGGCGGCCCGCTCCCGGGCGGCGCGGACCCGCGCGGCGACCTCGGCCGTCGGCTCGGCCCGGGCACCGAGCCCGGCCAGCTCGGAGCGGGCCACCGGCTCGACGGTCACCCGCAGATCCACCCGGTCCAGCAGCGGCCCGGACAGCCGGGCCAGATAGCGCCTGACCACTTGGGGCGGGCAGTCGCAGCCGTCCCCGGTCAGCCCGTGTCTGCCACATGGGCAGGGGTTCGCGGCGAGCGCCAGCAGAAAGCGGGCCGGCAGCCGCATCACCCCTCCGGAGCGGGCCACCACCACATGCCCCGACTCCAGGGGCTGGCGCAGCGCATCCAGCACCCGCGGGCTGCACTCGGGCGCCTCGTCGAGGAACAGGACGCCCCGATGGGCCAGCGAGACGGCGCCCGGCCGGGGCAGCCCCGACCCGCCGCCGACCAACGAGGCCATGGACGCCGAGTGGTGCGGCGCGCAGTACGGTGCCCGGTCGATCAGGGGCTGCCCGGCGGGCAGTGTCCCGGCCACCGAGTGCACGGCCGTGACCTCCAGCGACTCCTCGGGGGTGAGCGGTGGCAACAGCCCCGGCAGCCGCTCGGCCAGCATCGTCTTGCCCGCCCCGGGCGGCCCCAGCAGGAAGAGGTGGTGCCGCCCGGCGGCGGCCACCTCCAGCGCCCGGCGTGCCCTGGGCTGGCCGGCGACTTCGGCGAGGTCGGGCCGGAACCCGCCCGGGAACGCCCCGAGGGCGTGCCCCGCGCCCGGCACCGCCAGGCCCGCCAGCATCGGGTCCGGCCGGCCCTCACCCGGCGGTTCCTCCTCGGGGACCGGCTCGTCCGTGAGTACGGCGATCAGCTGCCGCAGGCTGCGCACGCCGAGGACCTCCACGCCGGGTACCAGGGCCGCCTCCGCCGCCGTGCGCTCGGGCACCACGACCTGCCGGTGGCCCGCGTCGGCCGCGGCCAGCACCGCGGGCAGGATGCCGCGCACCGGGCGCACCCGGCCGTCCAGGCCGAGCTCCCCGATCATCATCAGGTCGGCGATCCGGCCTGGCTCGATGCGCTCGGCGGCGGCGAGCACCGCGCAGGCCACGGCGAGGTCGAAGCCGCTGCCGCCCTTGGGCACGGAGGCCGGGCTCAGCCCCACGGTGAGCTTCTTCTGCGGCCACTCGGCGCCGGAGTTCACCAGCGCCGCACGCACCCTGTCCCGGCTCTCGCTGAGGCTCTTGTCGGGGAGACCCACCAGGGTGAAGGCAGCGACGCCCGGTTCCAGGTCGGCCTGCACCTCGACCACCACGCCCTCGACGCCGACCAGGGCCACCGAACAGGTGCGGGCGAAGGCCATCACGCCACCCCCTTGACGTGCTGGACGACCGGCGCACCCCGGCTCGGCACCACGACGCCCACCAAGTCGATCCGCACCCCGCCCGGCGGCGGCCCGCCGTGCCGCTCCAGCCAGCGCTCGGCGAGCCGGCGCAGCCGCTCGGCCTTGCCGGGCGTCACGGCCGCCATCGGGTGCTGATAAGGGCTCGCCCGGCGGGTCTTCACCTCGCACACGACCAGCGCGTCGCCGTCGAGCGCCACCACATCGATCTCCCCGAGCCTGCACCGCCAATTGCGCGCGAGCACGGTCATCCCGGCCTCGGTCAGCCGGCGCGCCGCCAGGTCCTCCCCATAGCGGCCGATCGCCTGCCGGGCACGTCCGGAGCCCCACATCGGCACCACCTCCGGCACCGACTGTGAGGCATCCGCCATAAACTATTGGATCTTGGTGGACTACTCGCCGGTTGTGGAGAACTCAGCCACTCGGAAGGTCGAGATCGGTCTTGTTCAGCTCCTCGATGTTGACGTCCTTGAACGTCAGCACCCGTACCTGCTTCACAAACCGGGCCGGCCGGTACATGTCCCACACCCAGGCGTCGGCCATCGAGACTTCGAAGAAGACCTCGCCCTGCACGGAGTGGACCTGCATCTCATAGTCGTTGGTGAGATAGAAACGCCGCTCGGTCTCGATCACGTATTTGAACAGACCGACGACGTCGCGGTACTCCCGGTAGAGCTTCAGCTCCATCTCGGTCTCGTACTTTTCGAGGTCCTCGGCGCTCATGGCATGTTCCCCTTCAGCCGTGCGTCCCCCCATTGTGCGTCAGGCCCGCTCCGTCTCCAGGAGCACCGGCGCACTGGGCGGACCCTCGTCGAGCAGTGCGCGCAGCAGCTCGGCGAGCTTGGTCGGATACACCGTCTCACGGGCCGCGAGAAGTTCCCCGCAGCTCCACCACCGCAGCCCCGTGACGCTGCGCCGCTCCAGCTCCGTCTCCCCGCCGGTCCAGGTCCCGGCCTGCCGCGTACGGGCCAGGAAGTAGTACTCCTCCTGGTCCCAGCGCCGGCCGTCGAAGGGAAAGGAGCAGTGACGCCGCCACAGCAGCGGGCCGAGTTCGATCTCCGTGATGCCCGTCTCCTCGGCGAGCTCCCGGCGTGCCGCCTCCTCCCAGCCCTCGTCACCCTCCAGGCCACCGCCCGGAGTGAACCACCAGGTGACGGAGGGATCGTCGGGCTCATAGCCGTGCAACAGCAGAATCCGGTCGTGTGCGTCGAGCAGGATCACCCGGGCGGCCTTGCGGGTACCCGCGACATCCTGGCCCCGGTCAGCCATGGGGTGCCGCCACTTTTCCGGCCTTTTCCCGGGCCGCCCGGCCCGACAGGCGGCGGGCGACGGGCCCGTACGCCGCACCGGCCAGGATCAGTACGGCACCGGCCGGCACCGCGATGGCCAGCAGGGGCAGCGGCCCCTCCCGGGAGGTGCCGCCGGGCAGTGCGGCGAAGGAGTCGGGGCGGCCGATCATGCCCCAATCGTCCATCGGCCAGGCCCTGGCGTCCACGCGCGCGCTGACCTCGCCGACCGGGACGGTGCCGTGGTCCTTGGCCAGATGGGTCCGGGAGTCGATCGAGTCGAAGCGGTGGTCCCCGAGCAGGAACAGCTCCCCCTTGGGCACGGTGGCGGAGAAGCCCGTCGGCGAGGCGGGCCCGCTGTCGTGAAGATACGGTTCCTCGATCGACCGGCCGTTGATCGTCATCCGGCCCCGCCGGTCACAGCACGCCACGGTGTCCCCTCCGACACCGACGACCCGCTTGATCATCGGTACATCACCCCAGACCTTGTCCCGGAAGACGACCACGTCCCCGCGCCGCACCTCCCCGCCGTCGATGCGCTCGGCGAGGACCCGGGCGCCCCGGGCGATGGTGGGCACCATCGAATCGGTGGGCACCGTATAGGGCTTGTACACGATGGCGCCCCAGATGAAGCCGCCCAGGAACAGCACGCAACCGACGGCCACGGCCAGCCCGGACAGTATCCTGCCCGCGCGGCCGTGGCCGTCGCCGTTCCGTGGTGCTCCGCTCATCCCGTTCCCCCGCCGCGTAGAAGGTCGGACCCCGCATGCCCTGGGGCACGGAATCGCACACTACCCGGCGGTACGGACGTCGGTCAGCCCTTCAGGTGCAAGGACTCCGCCTTCTTGATCAGCCGACGCCGCCGCCAGAGCACCAGCGGCACCGCACCCACGAGGCCCAGGGCCGGGGGTGCCGCGGCGGCCGCGTTCAGCCCCGGCTGGTCGAAGGTGTCCGGGACGGGCAGCGTGGCCCAGCGGTTCACCGGCCAGGCGACGACGATGGCCCGGCCGACGACGTCATCCACCGAGACCGTGCCGTCGTTCATGCCCATGTGGTAGCGGGAGTCCAGCGAGTTCTGACGGTGGTCGCCCATCACCCAGATCCGGTCCTTGGGGACCTTGACCGGCCCGAAGGGCTTGTCGCCGCAGGGGGTGTTGCCCGGGAAGATGTACGGCTCCTTGAGGGCCTTGCCGTTGACCGTCACCGGGTTGTTGTCGCCCTTGCACTCGACGGTGTCCCCGCCGACCGCGATGACCCGCTTGATCAGGTCCTTCTCCTCGGCGGAGGGCATCAGGCCGACAAAGCTGAGGACCTTCTGGATGCCGCCCGCGATCGGACCGGACTCCTGGGCCGGGTTCTCGTTCAGCCAGCCGCCCGGATCGTGGAAGACGACCACCTCACCACGCTCGGGCTTGGAGCCGAACCACGGTGTCAGCTTGTCCACCAGCACCCGGTCCCCGCGCTGGAGGGTGTCCTGCATCGACTCGGAGGGGATCGAGAACGCCTGCACCAGGAAGGTCTTGATGAACAGCGCGAGGATCAGGGCGACGCCGATGAGGATCGGCAGCTCCTTCCAGAAGGATCGTTGCTTCTTGGGAGCCTTTTTATCCGGTTTACCCGGCCCCTTGCCCTCGGCCGGTTCCTCCGGGGAGGTCACCCCGTCGGCCTCCGCCTCCGCGGGCTCTTCCGCGGACCCGTGGGGCGCCTGGGAGATGGGCTCGTCCGGCGCCTGGCTCCTGGGCTCTCCCTCGGCGCTCCCGGGCCGCTTCTCGGGCTCACCGTGACCGGACCGCGCGCCGACCGCCAAATCCCCCACATCCACTCCTCACTCCGCGCTGTCGCCTGTCGCGCATCCGACGCAGGCCCACCACTCCCATAACGAGCGGGAGTTCCGCAGGGGTCGGGAGCCCGGTCATTCCTTGCCGATCCGTGGGGGACACCCTATGCGGCGAACTCTCCGCCCGCGCCCCCGGCAGCGGCGCGTCCCGGACCGACGCAAAGGTGTCCGGTTCCTCCAGCCGCCGCCAGTGCCCGGCCGGCCAGACGATGACCAGCGCACGCCCGATCACCAGGTCTTCCGGGACCGTGCCCTGCCCCGGCTCGTCCAGATGGGACCGTGAATCGGCCGAGTCCGAACGGTGGTCGCCCAGTACGAAGATCCGGCCGACCGGAACCCGCACCTCGAACCTCAGCTGCGAGGGAGGGTTTCCGGGGTGGACATAGGGCTCCTGGAGCGGCGTTCCATTGACGGTGATCCTGCCGTCCTTCTCACAGCACTTGACCGTATCGCCCCCGACTCCGACCACTCGTTTGATCAGATCCTGCTCATCGGCGGACGGCAGCAGACCGATGAAGGTCAGCAACTGCTTTCCCTGCCTGATCCCGACCGGATCCGGCCCGGACCTCCGCCGCTCCCCCTCGAGCCACTTCCCGGGATCCTTGAAGACCACCACATCACCCCGGGACGGCCGCGCCCCGAACCAGGGCGTCAGCTTGTCGACCAGCACCCGGTCGCCGATCCGGATCGTCTGCTCCATCGAGCCGGACGGGATCACAAACGCCTGCACCAGGAAGGTCTTCAGCACCAGGGCGATCAACAGCGCCACCACTATGAGGATCGGCACCTCCTTGACCACCGACCGGCGCCGCCGCCGCGCCGCCCGCCGCGCGGCCATCCGCCGCGCCGCCCGCCCCCCGGTGCCCGCCCCGGCCGGGCCCGCCGAGGGGTCCGGCGCGGAACCGCCGTCCCCCCGGCGCCGCCGGCTACGACCGCCCATGCGCGCCCCCGCCGTGCGCCGCGCCCGCCCCCCGGCCCGGATCGGGTACGTCCGCGAAGGCGGCGGGCCGTTCCAGCGCCTCCCAGCGGCCGAAGGGCCAGGCGATCCAGTCGGCACGCCCGATGACCCGGGACACCGGAACCATGCCGCCGCCGGGCTCCCCCAGATGGTCGCGCGAGTCGCTGGAGGCGCTGCGATGGTCGCCCATCACCCACAGCTTCCCCTCGGGCACCACAACGTCGAAGGGCACCCGGGACGGCGCGTCCTGGGGGTGGAGATAGTCCTCGGTCACCGACCGCCCGTTGATCACGATCCGGCCGCGCCGGTCACAGCACACCACCCGGTCGCCGCCCGTGCCCACGACCCGCTTCACATAGTCGGTCGCCGCGGGGCGCATCAGGCCGACGGACGAGGCCACCTTGCGCACCAGCGCGGTGGGCAGGTTTTCGGACGGCCGGTCCCGGACGAAGGAATCCGTGCCGTCGAAGACCACCACATCGCCCCGGCGCGGCTGCTCCCCGAAGCGGTAGGCGAGCTTGTTGACCAGCACCCGGTCACCGACCTGGAGGGTGTTCTCCATCGAACCGGACGGGATCACAAAGGGCTGGACGGCATAGCTGCTGACCAGCAGCAGAAAGATCAGGCAGGCCCCCAGCAGCACCCCCGCCCGGCGTAGCGGACCCCCGCCGGTCAGCCACCGCCACACCGCCCGCGGCGACGGGCGCCGCGGAATACGCGAGGAGCGCGGCCGCTCACTCTCCCCCTGGACGGGTTCGGGTGTGCGGCCGCGCTCCGAGAGCTGTTCGTCGGTGTCCATCGAGCCGAGAGCCTATCCGGCCGGGCCCGGGCGCCGGACGGAAGTTCAGTTGTCGCGCTTCTCCTTGATCTTCGCGGCCTTGCCGCGCAGCTCACGGAGGTAGTACAGCTTGGCGCGGCGGACGTCACCGCGGGTCACCAGCTCGACCTTCTCAAAGATCGGGCTGTGCACCGGGAAGGTGCGCTCGACGCCGACGGAGAAGGAGACCTTGCGGACCGTGAAGGTCTCGCTGACGCCGGCGCCCTGGCGGCGGATGACCACGCCCTTGAACTGCTGGATACGGGAGCGGTTGCCCTCGATGACGCGAACGTGGACGTTCACGGTGTCACCGGGACGGAAGGCGGGAACGTCGGTGCGCAGCGTTGCGGCGTTGACGTCGTCGAGCAGGTGGGACATGATCGTCTGCTTCCTCGCCGATGCCACAGGTCATCAGCGGAACTCGTGCTGAAGTGGAAAGGTGTGCCGATCACGGCGGGCGGACGTCGTTCCCCCTGTGGCAGGGGCGTGCGCCGGACGCAAGGCAACGGCTCATTCTTCCATGGCCTGGCCCGCTCGCCAAAATCGGCCGTCGGGCCCCGGGGCCCAGCCCAGGATCGAGAGCATTTCGCGGTCCTTCTTGTCGAAGGACGCCGGGTCGGCGCGCTCGATCAGATCGGGCCGGTTGCGGTCCGTACGCCGGAACGCCTCGTCGCGGCGCCAGCGGGCGATCTTGCCGTGGTGGCCGCTGAGCAGCACCTCCGGGATGCCACGGCCGCGCCACTCGGGCGGCTTGGTGTAGACCGGGCCCTCCAGGAGGTCGGCCATGGCCCCGGGCGCAAAGGAGTCGTCGCGGTGCGACTCGGCATTGCCGAGCACCCCGGGCAGCAGCCGGGCGATGGCCTCGACCATGACCAGCACCGGAGCCTCGCCGCCGGCCAGCACATAGTCGCCGACCGACACCTCGCGCACCTCGAGGCGCTCGCCGTACTCCTCGATCACCCGGCGGTCGATGCCCTCGTAGCGGGCCGGGGTGAAGACCAGCCAGGGCCGCGCGGACAGTTCGACGGCGAGCTCCTGGGTGAAGGGCTTGCCGCTGGGCGTCGGAACGACGAGCGTGGGCTCCGCGGCGGAGCCGCCATCGGCCGCGGTCTCCCCCGACTCGATGACCGAGTCGAGCGCCTCGCCCCAGGGCCCGGGCTTCATCACCATGCCGGGGCCGCCGCCGTAGGGGGTGTCGTCGACGGTGTGGTGCCGGTCGTGCGTCCACTCGCGCAGGTCGTGCACCCGCACATCCAGCAGGCCGCGCGCCCGGGCCTTGCCGACGAGTGAGACGTTCAGCGGTTCGAGGTACTCGGGGAAGATGGTGACGACGTCGAGCCGCATCAGGCGTCACCCTCCTCGCGGCCGCTCGCGGTCTCGGCCCGGTCGCCGTCCAGCAGGCCGCGCGGTGGGTCGACGATCGCGCGCTGGGCCGCCAGGTCGATCTCGGTCACGATCTCGGAGACGAAGGGGATCATCGCCTCGCCGCCGTCGGGCCGCTCCACGATGAACAGGTCCTGCGAGGGCAGATGGGAGATCTCCGCGATGCGGCCGACGACGGTGCCGTCGAGGGTGACGACCTCCAGGTCCATCAGCTGGTGGTCGTAGAACTCCTCGGGGTCCTCGGGCGTCTCGTCCGGGTCCACCTCGGCGATCAGCAGCGTGTTGCGCAGCGCCTCGGCGCCCGTACGGTCGTGCACGCCCTCGAACCGCAGCAGCAGCCGCCCGCTGTGCACCCGGCCCGCCTCGATGGTCAGCGGCCCCGTACCCGCGGGGTCGGTGGCCAGCACGGCGCCGGGCCCCAGCCGCAGCTCGGGCTCGTCCGTGCGCACCTCAACGGTGACCTCGCCCCTGATGCCATGGGCGCGGCCGATCCTGCCGACTACCAGCTGCACTTGCTGTCCTTCTCTCGTACACATGCGGAAACGGGCCGGGAAGGGAAACCCTTCCCGGCCCGTGCCGGTGTTCTGTCACCGCTCAGCGGACCTGGTCCACGTCGACGAGGTCGACGCGGATGCCACGGCCGCCGATGGCGCCCACGACGGTGCGCAGCGCGCGGGCGGTACGGCCGTTGCGGCCGATCACCTTGCCGAGGTCATCGGGGTGGACCCGGACCTCCAGCACGCGCCCGCGGCGCAGGTTGCGGGATGCGACCTGCACCTCGTCGGGGTTGTCGACGATGCCCTTGACCAAGTGCTCGAGGGCCTCCTCGAGCATGCTCAGGCCTCGGTCGACTCAGAGGACGCCGAGTCAGCAGCCTCGGCCTCGTCCTTCGACTTCTTCGCCTTCGGGGTGATGGCCTCACCCTTCGTCTCGCCGGCGGCGTTCACAGCGGCCTCGAAGAGACCGCTGCGGTCGGCCTTCGGCTCGGCGACGAGCATCGGGGCCGGGGCCGGCAGGCCCTTGAACTTCTGCCAGTCGCCGGTGACCTTGAGGATGGCCAGCACGGGCTCGGTCGGCTGCGCGCCGACACCCAGCCAGTACTGCGCACGCTCGGAGTCGACCTCGATGCGCGAGGGGTTCTGCACCGGGTGGTACAGGCCGATCTCCTCGATGGCCCGGCCGTCACGGCGGGTACGGGAGTCGGCGACGACGATGCGGTAGTGAGGCGAACGGATCTTGCCCAGACGCTTCAGCTTGATCTTGACTGCCACGGAAGTGGTGTCTCCTGGTCTTGACGTGGTTGGGCACAACAAGATGCCACGTGGGGTTGCGGTACTCGGGTGCCCGATGGACGCGTCAGCCGGAGGAGAGAGGGGTCCTGTGCGACTGTCGAGTACAGCGACCCATTGTGCCACACCGGCCGGGGGCCTCCCACCCGGGAGCTCACCCCACGGACATGGCCTCCGGGATCCGGAAGGGCTGGCCACAGCCGCCGCACATGATCGGCGCCTGGGCGAGCACGGACGGCACGACGCGGACATTGCGCCCGCAGTCGCATACGGCCTTCACCCGCACGCCGCCGCCGGACGAACCGTGGCGCGCCGCCGGGCCACGGAAGGTGCGGGAGGTGTCGGCGGCGGTGGCCACCGTGTGGGCCTTGAGGGCACGCTGCAGTCTGTCGATGGTGGGGCGGTAGCGCTTGCGCGCCTCCGGGGTGAGCACGACCAGGGAGAAGCCGCTGCTGGGATGCGGCTCATCACTGTGGTCGAGCCCCAGCTCCTCGGCGATCGCCAGGAACCGGCGATTGTGGTAGCGGCCGGCGCGTGAGGTGTCCCGGACACCGCGGGCGGCCGCGATGCCGTGCACTGCCTCGTGCAGCAGCCTTTCGAAGGAAAGCTCGGCGCCACAGGCGGACGACGACTCCCCGATCAATGATTCGGGCGCGGCGAGATCCGGCAGCTCGGGGTGGAACCGCTGAATGTCGGCCCACGCCTGCGCCAGCTCTGCGGCGAGAACAGGTGGTGTCGTGCTCACGTCGTGACAACGAGCCGGGGTGGCCCGGTGTTCCGATACCGGGCCATCCCAAATAATTTGCACGTACCAGTCAGTTTCCTTCGCTATCCCGCCTCATGCGCCCTGACGAGGGCGGGTGCGGACACCTGTTGCAAGACGGGGCGAACTGACTCACGGGTCAGCAGCGAACTCAGTAGGCGCGGGCCACCAGGGCGACCGTGCCCGGGGTGTCATCGGCCTCCGGCACCGAGCCGTCCTCGCCCACCAAACAGCGCACCGACACCGCCTGCTCGGCCAGCTCGGCCTCGCCCTCGGACCCCAGGTCCGCCCACCGGATGCGCGCCCAGCCACCGGCGGCGGCGGCCTCGGCGGCCTCGGCGATGGTCGAAACGTCCGCGGTACGGGACTCCCGGAGCTCGCGCGACTGACGCAGCAGCAGCGCCTGGTCCTCCTCCAGCACCTTCGGCAGCAGCGCGGCCAGCTCGGCCGCGTTGTCGACGCGTACCGGCTCCTTGCCGCCCGGGATCCGGCGGGCCAGCATCGCGGTGCCGTTCTCGAGGTCGCGCGGGCCGATCTCGATCCGCACCGGCACGCCCTTGAGCTCCCAGTCCACGGCCCGGCGGCCGAACGGGATGTCGGTGCGGTCGTCGACCTGCACCCGCACGCCCGCGGCCTTGAGCACCTCGCCGATCTCCCGGACCTTGGCGAGCACCGCCTCATCGCCCTTGATCGCCAGGACCACGGCCTGCACCGGCGCCAGCCGCGGCGGGACGCGCAGGCCGTTGTCGTCGCCGTGCGACATGATCAGACCGCCGACCATCCGGGTCGACACGCCCCACGAGGTCTGCCAAACCAGCTCCTGGTGCCCGTCCTTGGACAGGTACGAGGTGTTGAACGCCTTGGCGAAGTTCTGGCCCAGCTCATGGCTGGTGCCCATCTGCAGCGCCTTGCCGTCGCGCATCATGCCCTCGAGGGTGAGGGTGTTGATCGCGCCCGCGAAGCGCTCCTTGGGCGTCTTGCGGCCCAGCACCACATCGATGCCCAGCACATTGACCATGAAGTCGTAGTAGACCTCGCGGTGGATGCGGGCCGCGTAGTCGCGGGCGTCCTCATGGGTGGCGTGCGCGGTGTGCCCCTCCTGCCAGAGGAACTCGCTGGTGCGCAGGAAGACCCGGGGCCGCAGCTCCCAACGGACCACATTGGCCCACTGGTTGATCAGCAGGGGCAGGTCGCGGTAGCTCTGCACCCACTTGGAGAAGTACTCGTTGATGATCGTCTCGGAGGTGGGCCGGACCACGACCGGCTCCTCCAACTCCTTGCCGCCGGCGTGCGTGACGACCGCCAGCTCGGGCGCAAAGCCCTCGACGTGCTCGGCCTCCCGCGTCAGATGGGACTGCGGGATGAAGAGCGGGAAGTACGCGTTGGAGGCGCCCGCGTCCTTGATCCGGGCGTCCATCTCCTGCTGCATGCGCTCCCAGAGCCCGTACCCGTACGGTCGGATGACCATGGTGCCGCGCACCGGGCCGTTGTCGGCCAGCTCGGCCTTGTTGATCAAGTCCTGGTACCAGCGCGGGAAATCTTCCGCCTGGGGGGTGAGAATGGGAGCCTTTGCCATGGGGCGAATGGTACGGGCCCGGTCCGGCGGAGTGCGAATCCGTTCCCGCCCCGGCAACCGGCACATGCCAACGGGGGCGTGGCGGAACCTTCTGGCGCCATTCACTGGACTCGGACGCCCAGGCGCAGTTCTCTGGCATCGGGGGATGCCTCGCGGCAGAGCGCACGGCAGCACACATGGGGGCGGAGGCAGCTTCGGAAGGATCACACCACTCGGCGAGATGGGGGCCCATGCGATGACACCGACGCTCCTGCGACAGCACCGTCCGCCCTCAGCTCCGCCCCGGTCGCGGGCCCGCGACTGGGCGGAGATCCAGGAACGGATGCTGGTGCCGCTCTATGAGGCGGTCCACGAACGGCTGGACGTCGGGGAGAGCACCCGGCTGCTCAGCCTCGGCTGCGGATCGGGCCTGGCCCTGCTGATGGCGGCGGCCCGCGGCGCCTCGGTCAGCGGTGTGGACGCGGACGGCCGCCGCCTGGACCTGGCCCGGGAACGGCTCACCAGCCGGCCGTACGGCACCCGGGACGGCCGGCTGGGGCAGGGCGGCCCGGAATGCGTACCGGCCCCGGACGGACGCCCGTTCAACCTCGTCACCGCCTTCGATCCGCTGCACTGCGCCGGCGGGACCGGTCACGGCATGGCGCGGTCCCTCACCCGCGCCGCCGCCTGCGCCGAACCCGGCGCCCCGGTCGTGCTGGCCGGCTGGGGTCCGCCGGAGCGCTGCGCCGCCTCCGCGGTGCTGCGGGTGGCGGCCCGGCTCGCCGACCCGACGACCACGGCCGCCCGTTGGCGGCCGAGCGGCCGCGACGACCTGGAGAACCTGGCCCGCCAGGCCGGGCTGCGGCCGGACGGTTCGGGGCGGGTGTCCTGCCCGTACGGCTACGCCGACCTGGCCAGCGCGGTACGCGGCCTGCTGTCGACCGGCGCCTTCGACGCGGCGCTGCGCAGCACGGACGAGGAACAGGTGACCAAGGAGCTGGTCGAGACGCTCCAGCCGCATGTGCGCACCGATGGCACCGTCTGGCTGCCCAATGTCTTCCGCTATCTCATCGCCCGGGCGTGACCGGCCACTTGACCGCGAAAGCCCCCGGCCGACGGCCGGGGGCAGTGCGCTCGGCGGGCCGGATCAGCCCATGAACTTCTTGAACTCATCGGGCAGTTCGAAATTCTTCGGGTCCTGACCGGCGCCCGGCAGACCCAGCGGGTTGGCCGCCTGCTGCTCCCGGCGGGCGGCGGCGGCCTGCTCCTCGGCCTTGCGCTTCATCGGGTTGCCGCTCTGGCGCTTGCCCTTGGCCTGCTTGACCTGCTTCTTCTTGCGGGCCGCCCCGCCCCCCATGCCGGGCATGCCCGGCATTCCGGGCATGCCGCCGCCCTGGGCCATCCGCGACATCATCTTGCGGGCCTCGAAGAACCGCTCGACCAGCGACTTCACGGCGCTGACGTCCACGCCCGAGCCCTTGGCGACGCGGGCGCGGCGCGAGCCGTTGATGATCGTCGGGTCCTGGCGCTCGGCCGGGGTCATCGACTTGATGATCGCGGCGGTGCGGTCGACATCGCGCTCGTCGAGGTTGTTGATCTGGTCCTTGATCTGGCCCATGCCGGGCAGCATGCCGAGCAGCTTGCTGATGCTGCCCATTTTCCGGACCTGCTCCATCTGGGCCAGGAAGTCGTCGAGCGTGAACTCCTTGGGCCCCTTCGCCAGCTTGGCCGCCATCTTCTCGGCCTCGGCCTGGCTGAAGGTCTGCTCGGCCTTCTCGATCAGGGTGAGCATGTCGCCCATGTCGAGGATCCGGGACGCCATGCGGTCCGGGTGGAACGCGTCGAAGTCGTCCAGCTTCTCGCCGTTGGAGGCGAACATGACCTGCTTGCCGGTGACATGCGCGATGGAGAGCGCGGCACCGCCCCGGGCGTCACCGTCGAGCTTGGAGAGGACGACACCGTCGAAGCCGACTCCGTCGCGGAAGGCTTCCGCCGTGTTGACGGCGTCCTGGCCGATCATGGCGTCGACGACGAAGAGCGTCTCATCGGGGTTGACCACGGACTTGATGTCCGCGGCCTGCTGCATCATCTCGGCGTCGATGCCGAGGCGGCCGGCGGTGTCGACGATGACGATGTCGTGCAGCTTGGTCTTTGCGTACTCGATCGAGTCCTTGGCCACCTGGACCGGGTCGCCGACGCCGTTGCCCGGCTGCGGCGCGTAGACGGCCACCCCGGCCCGCTCGGCGACGACGCTCAGCTGGTTGACGGCGTTGGGGCGCTGGAGGTCACAGGCGACGAGCAGCGGGGAGTGGCCCTGGCCCTTGAGCCAGCGGCCGAGCTTTCCGGCGAGGGTGGTCTTACCGGCGCCCTGGAGACCCGCGAGCATGATCACGGTGGGGGCGGTCTTGGCGAACCGGAGGCGGCGGGTCTCACCGCCGAGGATGCCGACCAGCTCATCGTTGACGATCTTGACGACCTGTTGCGCCGGGTTGAGGGCCTTGGAGACCTCTTCGCCGCCCGCGCGCTCCTTGACCTGCTTGATGAAGGCCCGGACGACCGGGAGGGCGACGTCCGCCTCGAGAAGGGCGATGCGGATCTCGCGAGCGGTGGCGTCGATGTCCGCCTCGCTGAGGCGCCCCTTGCCGCGGAGGTTCTTGAAGGTCGCTGCGAGGCGATCAGAAAGGGTGTCGAACACGGCGCTCGTCGGTCCTCGGGGTCGGGGGCGGAAGGGAATCGCCCTCCAGGGTATCCGCACCCGCGTCGGAGGGAGCCCCGGTCCCTCCCTCCTGGCCTGAACGGCATGGGAGGCACCGGGGCGCACAACCCCTCACGCCAGTGCCCGCCCCACCACCCCCGCCAAAGCAACCGCCGCCTCCTCCCCCAGCGGCTGCCCATCCACCCCCGTCACATAGAACGCATCGACCACGCTGCTGCCCAGCGTCGACACATGCGCGCTCCGCACCCGCACCCCGGCGCCCTCCAGTGCCCGCCCGATCCGGTACAGCAGGCCCGGCGCATCCTGTGCCCGCACCTCCAGCACCGTCGCGTCCCGCGGGCCGTCCGCCACCACGGTCACCGACGGCGGCGCGCACGCCACGCCCCGGCGCCGGCGGTTGGCCGCCGAGTACACATCCTCGCGCTCGGCCAGTCGCGCCTCGAGGTCGAGCGAGCCGTCCAGGGCCCGTGCCAGATCGTTGCGCAGCCGCGCGGCCTCCGGCGGCTCCCCGTACTCGGCGGACACCCGCCACCTCAGCGACAGCACCGCACCCCCGGCCAGCTCCGCCGCATGGACCGTCAGCCGGTGCAGCGCGAGCACCCCGGCGGCGGCGGGCAGTACGCCCGGCCGCTCCGGGACCGCGATCAGCAGCTCGGTACCGGACAGCGCCACCGCCGGGCCGCCCGTGCGGCGAGCCTCCTCGGCCAGCGCCCGCTGCTCCTCGCTCGGCGCCGTCGGCGCCCTGCGCTCCGCGACCGGCTCGCCCGCGAGCGCCGCGGCGCTGCGGCGCACCAGGTCGGCCACCAGCGCGGCCCGCCAACTGCTCCACGCCGCCGGGCCGGTGGCCAGCGCGTCCGCCTCGGTGAGGGCGTGCAGCAGCTCCAGGGTGCCGGCCCGCCGGACGGCCCGGGTCACGGTACGGACCGTGGCCGGGTCGTCGAGGTCGCGCCGGGTGGCGGTCTCGGCGAGCAGCAGATGGTGGCGGACGAGCGTGCCGAGGACTTCGGTGTCCTCGGCCCCGAAGCCGAGCCGGGACGCCACCTCCCGGGCGATCGCCTCGCCGGCCAGCGAGTGGTCGCCGGGGCGGCCCTTGCCCAGGTCGTGCAGGAGCGCCGCGACCAGCAGCAGATCGGGGCGGGCCACCCGGCGGGTGAAGGCCGAGGCCCGGACGGCGGTCTCGACCAGGTGCCGGTCGACGGTCCACCGGTGGACGGGGTTGCGCTGCGGGCGGCAGCGCACCCGCTCCCACTCGGGCAGCAGCCGGGAGACGATCCCCTCCGCCTCCAGCGCCTCCCAGGCGGCGACCGTGGGCTCGCCCGCGCCGAGCAGGGTGACCAGTTGCTCGCGCGCCTCGTCCGGCCAGGGCACCGGCAGCGGGCCGGCCGCCGCCAGGCGCCGTGCGGCGTGGGTGGACAGCGGCAGCCCGGCCCGGGCCGCCGCTGCCGCCGCGCGCAGCGGCAGCACCGGGTCGCGCTCGGGGCGCGCCGTGCGGGCCAGGACCGCCTCGCCGTCCTGCTCGACCACGCCCTCCGCCAGCGGGACGCGCTCGGGTTCCGCAAATCCGCCCCGGCCCCCGCGCCCGCCGTCCCCCATAGCCTGAACGGCATGGGAGGTACCCCCACCTCTGCGCAGCCGGGGCCGGCCCGCGCGGGCGCGCAGCACCCTGCCGACCTCGCGCCAGGTGACGTCACAGGCGTAGGAGACCGTATGGGCCGCCTCGTACACCCGGCGCAGCAGGGTGTCCGCGTCGGGCAGGCCGAGCCGGGCGGCGACCTGGTCCTGTTCCTGGAGCGCGAGCCGGTCGGTGGCCCGTCCGGTGGTCAGGTGCAGGGCGTCGCGGGTGTCGAGGAGCAGGGCACGGGCGGCCTCCAGGCCCTCGCGCGGGGCGTCCGCCAGCCAGGAGGCGGCGATGGCGCGCAGCGCGGTGGCGTCCCGCAGACCGCCGCGCGCCTCCTTCAGATCCGGCTCCAGCAGGAATCTCAACTCGCCCTGGCGGCGGGCCCGTTCCTCGCCGTGTTCGCGCAGTTCCGGCAGCCGTGCGGGCGCCTGGGCGCGCCAGTCCGCATAGGCCGTGGTGCGCAGGGCGGCGGTGAGGGCCGGGTCGCCGGCGAGGTGCCGGGCGTCGAGGAGGCCGAGGTGCACCTTGAGGTCGGCGGCGGCGGTCCGGCGCACTTCGGCGGGGGTGCGCACGGAGTGGTCGAGGGCGAGGCCCATGTCCCAGACGGGATACCAGACGCGGTCGGCGATGGCGGCGACGCGGGCCGGGTCGGCCGATTCCCGGTGCAGCAGCAGGACGTCGAGGTCGCTGCGCGGGGAGAGTTCGCCCCGGCCATAGCCGCCGACGGCCACCAGCGCGACGTCCTGGGCGCGGCCCAGCAGGGCGCTCAGCCATCCGTCGGTCAGCCGGGCGAGCGCGGTGCGCAGCGGCGGCCCGGTCAGCGCCCGCTCGTGCAGCAGGCGCAGCCGGGCCGCCGCGTAGCAGCCGGTTCCCGAGTCGTTCTGATCCGGTCTGGCGTCGGTCAACTCGGGCTCCCTCGTGGATGGTTCAGAGCGCGTCCGGGCCGCGCTCGCCGGTGCGTACCCGTACCACCGTCTCGACCGGGACGACCCATACCTTGCCGTCGCCGATCTTGCCGGTGCGGGAGGTCTTCACGATGACGTCGACGATGTCGGGGACGTCATCGTCTTCCGCCAGGATCTCCAGCCGGACCTTGGGCAGCAGGTCGATGGTGTATTCGGCGCCCCGGTAGACCTCGGTGTGGCCGCGCTGGCGGCCATATCCCTTGACCTCGGTGACGGTCAGGCCCTGGACCCGGAAGTTCTGCAGGGCCTCCTTGACCTCATCGAGCTTGAACGGCTTGACGACCGCGGTGATCAGCTTCATGCGTCCACCTTCTGCTGCTCGGGCTGCCCGTTGTTCCCGGGCCGCGCGGCGGTGGTGTGCGGGGCGGTCCGGGCGGCGGAGGCGCCGCCGGTGGCGCTGAAGTCGTAGGCGGTCTCGGCGTGGAAGGCCTGGTCGGCGCCGCCGAGTTCGTCGTCGGTGGTGGCCCGGAAGCCGATCGTCTTGTCGACCAGCTTGGCGAGGACCCAGGAGACGGCGAAGGAGTAGGCCAGGACCGAGAACGCCCCCGCCGCCTGGCGGCCCAGCTGGGTGGCGCCGCCGATGCCGTCGGTGGCGAGGAGGCCGACGAGCAGGGTGCCGATGACGCCGCCGACCAGGTGGACGCCGACCACGTCCAGCGAGTCGTCGAAGCCGAGCTTGAACTTGAGGCTGACGGCCCAGGAGCAGACGGCTCCGGCGACCAGGCCGATGAGGATGGCGCCGAAGGCGTTCACCGCGGCGCCGGACGGAGTGATGGCGACCAGGCCCGCGACGGCTCCGGAGGCCGCGCCGAGGGTGGTGAAGGCGCCGTGCCTGACCCGTTCGTAGGCGAGCCAGCCGAGCATCGCGGCTCCGGTGGCCACCTGGGTGTTGAGCGCCATGTTGGCGGCGGTGCCATTGGCGGCGAGCGCCGAACCGGCGTTGAAGCCGAACCAGCCGAACCACAGCAGTCCGGCGCCGAGCATCACCAGGGGCAGGTTGTGCGGGCGCATGGGGTCCTTGGCGAAGCCGATCCGCTTGCCGACCACCAGCACCGCGGCGAGCGCGCCGATTCCGGCGTTGATGTGCACGGCGGTGCCGCCGGCGAAGTCGATCACCTTGAGCTTGAAGAGCCAGCCTCCGGGCTGCCACACCCAGTGCGCCACCGGGAAGTAGACGATCGTCACCCAGAGGGTGATGAACAGCGACCAGGCGCTGAACTTCACCCGGTCCGCGAGCGCCCCGCTCATCAGCGCGGGGGTCAGGACCGCGAACATCAGCTGGAAGAGGGCGAAGGCGAAGACCGGAATGCCCTCCTTGCCGCCGGTCAGGGTCGTGGGGCTGATGCCCTTGAGGCCGATGTGGTCGAAGTTGCCGAGCAGCCCGGCCCCCAGGTCGTCGCCGAACGCCAGCGAGTATCCGTACAGCACCCACAGCACCGTGACGATGCCGAGCGAGACAAAGGACATCATCAGCATGTTGAGCGCGCTCTTGACCCGCACCATGCCGCCGTAGAAGAAGGCCAGGCCGGGCGTCATCAGCATCACCAGCGCGGCGCTGATCAAGACGAATGCGGTGTCTGCGCCATTCATGGTCGGTGTCTCCTCGCAACGACGGGCCCGTGCCCCCGTGCGGGCAGCCTTCCCCATGGGCCGGTGTGGCCTCGAGGCTGACGCAGCACGGTTTCGGCCAGGGCAGCCGACTGTTTCGCGTCGGTGACGAAGACCGCGGGAGTGTTACGTGCGGGTGAATTCGGCCATGCTCCCGCCTCTGCCGTCACAGACCGTGGCGGGAACACAGGGCCGACCGCGGCGGCCTCCCGGAGTGACCTGGCGTGGGGGAGCCGAGTCGGGCTGTTCGGGAGGGCCGCCGCGGCCGGGTACCGGGGCCGGACGAGGCCGGTGGGTTCACACCACGTGGGCGGCCTCCACCGAATCCGGCAGGTGGGCGGAGAGCTGCTCGGTCAGCTGCCGCACCTGGGCCACGTCGCCGAAGTCACGGACGGCGTTGTCCACCGTCTTGCGCAGGCGGTTGTTCACCCGCTCCGAGCGCACCTGTTTGGCGATCTTCATGGCCTTCGCCGCATGCACCGTGGACTCCTCCGGCTCGCGCTCCATCAACTCCACGGTGGCCAGGCCGATGAGGTTGAGCGCATACGACCGCTGGTGCACCTCGTCCTGCGCGAAGAGGTCGACCGCCCGCTGCATCTTGGGCCGAGCCAGCGAGGCGTAGGTCGGGCTGCGCCCGGCCACATAGGCGAGGTCCCGGTAGGAGTGGGCGTTCTCCGCGTTGAGCTCCGCCTCGGAGAAGAACCGGATCCAGTCGGGGTCGGTGTCACCGGGGACGCAGTCGGCGAAGCAGTCCTCCGCCATCGCCACCGCGCGCTTGCACTTGGCCGGCTGGCCCAGGTTGGCGTAGGCCCGGGCCTCCATCGCGAACAGCATCGCCTGGGTGCGCGGGGTGGCCGTCTCCCGCGAGCCGTACTGCCCGAGGTGGATCAGCTCCAACGCATCGTCCGACCGCCCCAGATGGATCATCTGGCGGCTCATGCTGGAGAGGATGAACGAACCGAGGGGGCGGTCCCCGGCCTCCTTGGCAGCGTGCAGGGCCAGCACAAAGTACTTCTGGGCGGTGGGGTGCAGCCCTACGTCATAGCTCATCCAGCCGGCCAGCTCGGCCAGTTCGGCCGCGACCTTGAAGAGCGTCCTGGAGGTGGCCTCCGGCTGTGGCTCCTGGAGCAGATCGGTGACCTCATGGAGCTGGCCCACCACGGCCTTGCGGCGCAGCCCGCCACCGCACTGGGCATCCCAGGCCCGGAACATCCTGGTGGTGGACTCCAGCAGTTCCAGCTCCGGCTTGGACAGCTTGGGCGGGCGCCGCGAGCGGTCCGGCGGGAGCAGCGCGCCGGCCTGGTCGCCGTCCCGGCCGGTCGGGCCGGGGACCAGCCAGCGCTGCATGGGCTCGATGAGCGCCGGCCCCGCCGAGAGCGCCAGCGAGGTGCCCAGGAAACCGCGCCGCGCGAGCATCAGGTCGCTGCGGGAGAACTCGCTGATCAGCTCGACGGTCTGCGGGCCCGCCCAGGGCAGGTCCACCCCCGACACGGACGGCGACTGGTGCGCGACCCGGAGCCCGATGTCCTCCACGCCCACCACACAGCCGAAGCGCTCGGAGAACAGCTCGGAGAGGATCTTCGGGATCGGCTCTCGCGGCTGCTCGCCGTCCAGCCAGCGGCGCACCCGGGAGGTGTCCGTGCTGATGTGGTGGGCCCCCAACTGCCGGGCCCTGCGGTTCACTTGGCGTGCCAGCTCACCCTTGGACCAGCCGCTGCGCAGGAACCAGGAGTTGAGCTGCTCATTGGGGCGCTTCTCGCCCTTGTCGACCTTGCCGGCCGCACCAGCCCCGTCAGCCCTGTCGGCACCAACGGTGCCACCGACGTCGCCGCCCACTGGAACACCCCCATTCCCTACCGCGTAGGTTTCCCGTGCCCGGTGTTTCCCGTGCTTGCGCACGCGAAGCCTTCCGGTACGTCTTCCGTACGTCTTCCGCGCGCGAACCACCGCCGCCGCGCCGCCCGTTGTGGCGGCCCTGGACTGCGACGACCGGCCCCATCCTCCCGGAGTTCGCACGGCTTATGCACCGAAAGTAATCCTACGATCACCGGTGAGGCGAGCGCAGTCCAGCAAACGCCACCATTCGCCACCCCAACGAATGAACTCCCGGAGCCCTCCACACGATTGACTTGACACGGGTCGCCCAACGAACAACAGGACAAGGCGCGTGGATGCGCGCCACGGCGCGCACATCGCGCCTCGCCGCCCGCGGCACACCGTCACGCCGCCACGGATCCGGTCGTCCGCGACCGTACGTGTCCGGGACACTCCGACCCGTAACCATCTGCGAAGACGACCCGTTGGAGGGGGCATGGGCTTCACCATCGGCGGCATCCGGGACCTGCGCTCGAGCTCTCGGCGCCGAAGCCGCACATCCGAATCCGCGACCACGGTCGCCGAATACACCGGCCTCTGGGGGTGGGATGTGGTGCCGGGCGCCCGTGCCGCCCGCGGCGGGCGGGTGAGTTGCTCCTGCGGCAGCGCCAACTGCCCTTCCCCCGGGGCCCATCCGCTCTCTTTCGCCCCACAGGTACCAGCCGGTGCCACGCTGGACGACGCGACGGCCGCCTGGGCCGAGGTGCCCGGTGCGGCCGTACTGCTGCCCGTAGGGCGCTCGTTCGACGTACTGGAGGTCGCGGAGGCGGCGGGCCGCCATGCGCTGACCCGACTGGAGCGGATGGGCCTGCCGCTCGGTCCGGTTGCCCTCACCCCGCACGGGCGCGCCCTGTTCTTCGTCGCGCCGGGGGCCGCCGCCGAACTCCCCCAGCTGCTCTACCGCATGGGCTGGGACGACACCCGGCTCGATCTGCGCGGCCTGGGGCCCGGTGACCACATCACCGCCCCGCCCTCCGACTTCGCGGGCCTGGGCCCGATGCGCTGGCTGCGCCCGCCGGCCCTGGACACCGCCGACCGCCCGCCCGAGGCACGGCTGTTGCTGGGCACGCTCGCCTATGTCTGCCACCGGTCCCCCGCCTCCTGAGCCGCCCCCGGCGTCTTCCCGAAGTGATGTCTTCCCGGAATACGGAACGGGCCCTGTCGCAACTGCACCTGCGACAGGGCCCGTTCCTCACGGCGGAGGCACCGCGCGGGACTCACTCCCCGATGAGCGCGTCCACGAACGCCTCCGGCTCGAACGGCGCGAGATCGTCCGCACCCTCGCCCAGGCCCACCAGCTTCACCGGCACGCCCAGCTCGCGCTGGACCGCGACCACGATGCCGCCCTTGGCGGTGCCGTCCAGCTTGGTGAGGACGATGCCGGTGATGTTCACCACCTCGGCGAAGACGCGCGCCTGCACCAGGCCGTTCTGCCCGGTGGTGGCGTCCAGTACCAGCAGCACCTCGTCGACCGAGCCGTGCTTCTCCACGACGCGCTTGACCTTGCCCAGCTCATCCATGAGCCCGGTCTTGGTGTGCAGCCGGCCCGCGGTGTCGATCAGGACGACATCCGCGCCCTCGGTGATGCCCTCCTTGACCGCGTCGAACGCGATCGACGCGGGGTCGCCGCCCTCGGGCCCGCGGATCGTACGGGCGCCGACCCGCTCGCCCCAGGTCTGCAGCTGGTCCGCGGCGGCGGCACGGAAGGTGTCCGCCGCGCCGAGCACCACGGACTTGCCGTCGGCGACCAGCACCCGGGCGAGCTTGCCCGTGGTGGTGGTCTTGCCGGTGCCGTTGACGCCGACGACCATCACCACACCGGGCTTCTCCTCGCCGTTCACGCCGACACCGGGCTCGGTGTGGACGCTCCGGTCGAAGTCGGTGCCGATGAGCGTGAGCAGCTCCTCGCGGAGCAGGCCCCGCAGCTCCTCCGGGGTGCGGGTGCCGAGCACCTTGACCCGCTCGCGCAGCCGCTCCACCAGCTCCTGGGTGGGGGCGACGCCGACATCGGCGGTCAGCAGGGTGTCCTCGATCTCCTCCCAGGTGTCCTCGTCGAGGTGTTCCCGGGAGAGCAGGGTGAGCAGGCCCTTGCCCAGGGAGTTCTGCGAACGGGAGAGCCGGGCGCGGAGCCGTACCAGCCGGCCGGCGGTGGGCTCCGGGACCTCGATCCCGGGCGCGGCCTCGGCCTCGGGGGCCTCCGGCTCGACGACGGGCGCCTGAGCGCTCTCGGCGGGCGCCGGGAGCTCGACCTCTTCGACGGTGCGGCGCCGCTCCTCGCGCGGGGCCTCGGCCTCCTCGCCTATGTGGGGCTCGGCAGGCGGCGCGGTAACGGACGGGCTGCTCGGCGGAGCCGGGGGCAGCTGCTTCTTCTTTCGGCTGCTGACCACGAGCCCGCTGATCGCGCCGAGCGCGACCACAGCGATGACTACGGCAAGGATGACGGTTTCCATAACGCACCCAGTATCGGCCACCGGGCCGCGCGAACGGCCATGAGCGGGCTCCATCCGTCGTACTGAGGACCAAAGTCACTAAACGACCAAAGTTGGAGCAAACTACGATGGCGTGTGACGATGCGACGCGCGTAGAGTCCCAGCGTCCCCTCGTGCCCAGGTACCAACCGGACTCTCCCCCTCCCCCCGCTTCACATGCACGGAGCCCCCCCTATGGCCCCCCACAAGGACAACGTGAGCACCGCCGACTCCGAAGGCGCGATAGAAACCCGCGGCATCGAGCCCGTTCCAGATCATGAACGGCACGGTCGGGTCAGGGAGCTCTTCCCGACCTGGGTCGCGGCCAACATCAGCGTGCTGCTGCTCACCATGGGCGCGGCCCTGGTGGTCTTCAACCAGCTGAACTTCTGGCAGGTGCTGATCGTCGCCGGGTGCGCCGCCGCGGCGTCCTTCGGCCTGGTCGGTCTGTTGTCGGTGTCCGGCAAGTGGGGCGGCGCCCCGGGCGCGATGCTCTCCCGCGCGACCTTCGGCGTCCGCGGCAACCTCTTCCCGGGCGCGATCCTGTGGGTGGCCCGCTTCGGCTGGGAGACGATCAACGCGGTCACCGGTGCCTATGCGGTACTGACCGTCCTCGACCTGCTCTTCGGCATCAAGAGCAACACCGCGCTCATCGTGGTCACCCTCTTCGTCTTTGTCGCCTGCACCTTCCTGGTGAGCGGAATGGGGCGCAAGGCGCTCAATGTGTGCAACAAGTGGTCGACATACCTCTTTGGCGTCTTCAGCGTGCTGGTGCTCGGCTATCTGATCGTCCACATCGACTGGAGCGAGGTCTTCGCCAAGCCCGCCGGCTCCACCGCCATGATGATCGCGGGTATCGGCACCATCGCCGCGGGCGGCATCAGCTGGGTCCCCACCGGCCCCGACTTCGCGCGCTACCTGCCCCACTCGGCCTCCGGCAAGAAGATCGTCGGAGCGACGGTCTCCGGAGCGGGCCTGGTGATGGTCCCGATGGTGCTGATGGGCGGCGTCATGGCAGTGGCCACCCCGGGCCTGGCCGAGGCCCCGGACCCGGTCTCCTTCCTCGGTGACATCCTGCCGACCTGGCTGGCCGTGCCCTACCTGGCCACCGCCATCATCGGCATGCTGCTGATCAACAGCCTCTCGATGTACTCGGCCGGTTTCACCGCGCAGACCATGGGCGTCAAGCTGCCGCGGGCGATGGCCGTCAGCATCAACGCCGTGATCTCACTGGTCGGCGGCCTGCTGCTGATGCTGGTCGCGAAGAGCTTCCTCAGCTCCTTCATCACCTTCCTGATCCTGCTGGCGGTCTCCTTCTCCGCCTGGATCGGCGTCTACACGGTCGACATGGCGCGCCGTCGCTCGCGGGCCGTGCGCTATGACGCCCAGGGCCTGATGGACACCGGCCGCACCAGCCGCTACTGGTACGCCGGCGGCTTCTGCTGGCAGGCGATGACGGCCTGGACGGTCGCCCTGGCGGCGGGCATCTGCTTCACCGAGTGCGCCTGGTTCACCGGCCCGCTGGCCTCGACCCCGTTCGTCGGCGAGTACGGCCTGGGCTGGGCCGCGACCATTGTGATCTCGGCGGTGATCATGGCCGTGCTGCCCGCGCCGCGGGAGAACGCCCCGGCGGCACCGGTGCCGGCGCCCCGCGCCGAGCGCGAGAAGGTCACCGCGTAGACACCCCGGCCCATGGCCCGACGCGGCCCCGCCACCGTCTCCGGGGACGGTGGCGGGGCCGTTTGGCGTCAGGCGGGGCGGACGTTGCGGTTGAAGCGGAAGAGGTTCCGCGGGTCATGGACCGCCTTGAGTGCGGCGAGTCGGTCATAGGTGCCGGGCCGGTAGCCGGAGCGGGTCTGGGCCTCGTCGGCGCGCTCGCCGGCACCGTAGAGAAAGGCGAGGCTGTGGCCGAGGACCCGGGGCCCGAGCAGGCCACGCAGCAGGGCGGACACATCGCGGGCCGCCCCGGGCTCGTGGACGACGCGGACGATGAATTCGGCTTCCCGGTGGTCCACCGCGACCCCCGCGGGTCCCGGCTTGCGCAGGGCGCCACCGAGGTGGCGGATGTCCACGACGCAGGGGAACGGCGAGTCCGGTCCGGTTTCGGCGAACAGGGCGTCCAGCGCCTCGGGGGTGAGGTCGTCGACCAGCGCATTGGCGGCGGCGTAGGCATGCGGGAAGTCCGGTTCGCTGTAAATGGTGTGGCACTCGGTGTACGGCAGGACGCGCAACTCGTCCTTGATGCGGTCGCCGACCGCCCGCAGCGGGGCGACAAGGCGTTCCCCCTCCTCGGCCGGGCCGTTGTGGGCGACCTGGACGGAGGCGATGTAGTGGCCGCGCAACTGCGCGGGGAACTGCGGGAGATCGGGGTAGCGGAGCAGGACGAGCGAGGAGGTCAGCTCCTCGGGCACCTCGGCGGTCCAGCGCCGCCAGACCGTCAGCACCTCCTCGGCCAGCGGTGTGTCGAAGACCAGCCGACCGCCGTAGAGCGTGCGCACCGGGACGAGACCCACCTCCAGGGCGGTCACGATGCCGAAGTTGCCGCCGCTGCCCAGCACCGCGCCGAACAGTTCGTCGCCCGCTTCCAGCCGGCGCAGCCGTCCGTCCGCGGTGACGATCTCGACGGCGTGCACATGGTCGGCCGCATAGCCGAACTGCCGGGCCAACAGCCCGAGTCCGCCGCCGAGGGTGTAACCGACGACGCCCACGGACGGCGAGGAGCCGTTGAGCGGCGCCAGGCCGTGGGCGGCGGCCGCCTCGATCAGCGCGCCCGCACGGACCCCGGCACCGACGCGGGCGCGGCGGTTCCCGGGGTCGATCCGCACCTCCGTCATGCGCCGGGTGCTGATGAGCACCCCGTCCCCGGCCGCCACCGACAGTCCGTGCCCGGTCGCCTGCACTGCCACCGGAAGCCCCCGCCCCGCCGCGTACACCACCGCCCTGCGGACGTCCTCGGCGTCGGCCGCGCCGACGACCAGCGCGGGGCGGTGCGTGTAGGCGGTCTGGAAGCCGGAGACCTCCTCGTCGTAACCCGCGTCACCGGGGCGGAAGACGGGGCCGGTGAAGGCCGGTATGTCCGTGGTGTGCTGCGTCGTGTTTCGCATGGATCAAGGATCTTGTGAGCCCGGCCAGAAGTCCAAGACATTGTGTTTCTGGTAGCTAGAATCAACAGTTATGGAACTCCGGCAGCTGCAGTACTTCGTCACCGTGGTGGAGGAGGCCAACTTCACCCGCGCCGCCGCCCGGCTGCATCTGGCCCAGCCGGGGGTGAGCGCCCAGATCCGGCAGCTCGAACGGGAACTCGGCCAGCCGTTGTTGGACCGTTCCGGCCGGTCGGTGACCCCGACGGAGGCGGGCGCAGCGGTGCTGCCGTACGCGCGGGCCGCGCTCGCGGCCACGCTGGGCGTGCGGCAGGCCGTGGACGAACTCACCGGGCTGCTCCGCGGTCAGGTCACGATCGGCCTGGTCTCGGGCGCCGCCGACGACGAGTTCGACGTGGCCTCCGTCCTCGCCGACTTCCACGACGACCACCCGCGGATCGAGATCGCCCTGACCGAGGACACCTCGGAGCGGATGCTCGCCGCGCTGCACCGTGGTGAACTCGACATCGCCATCGTGGGATTGGCCGAGGAGGAGCCCCCGCCGGGCGTCTGTCTGGACATCGTGATCGACGAACCCCTGGTCGCCGTCATGGCTCCGGACGACCCCCTCGTCACACACCCGGACCGGACGAGCGTCCCGCTGGCCGAGCTCTGCGAGCGCCCGTTGATCAGCCTTCCGCCCGGCACCGGCCTGCGCGGGGTGCTGGACCGCGTCTGCGCCGAGGCGGGCCTCAGACCGCGCATCGCCTTCGAGGCGGCCGCCCCCAAGGTCCTGGCGCAGCTCGCCGCCCGCGGCCTGGGGGTGGCCGTGGTCCCGCCGCCCCCGGCCGGGACGGCGTCCGGCTCCGGGCTGCGGACACTGGAGATCACGGATCCGCGGCCCCGCGGCCGGGTCGCCCTGACCTGGCGGCAGAACGGGCCGGCCGGGCCCGCGGCCAAGGCCCTCCTCGGCAGGCTCCGGGCAGCCCTCACCGCACCGGACCGCGCCCTGCCGTGACAACCGCCCGGACACGCCGGAGGCGGGGTGGGTCAGCCCATCTCCTCCAACGCCTTGCCCTTGGTTTCCTTCACGAACTTCAACACGAAGGGGATGGAGAGCACGGCGAAGACCGCGTAGATGATGTACGCACCCGAGAGGTTCCAGTCCGAAAGGCTCGGGAAGCTGGCCGTGATGGCCCAGTTGGCGACCCACTGGGCCGAGGCGGCGACGCCCAGGGCCGCGGCGCGGATGCGGTTGGGGAACATCTCGCCGAGGAAGACCCAGACCACGACGCCCCATGAGAGCGCGAAGAAGAGCACGAACGCATGGGCCGCGACGAGGGCCACCGTGCCCTGGGCGGTCGGCAGGGTGCCGCCCGAGGTCTTGGAGGCAAAGGCCCATGCCTCGAGGGCGAGGGACACGGCCATGCCCACGGAGCCCACGAGGGCGAGCGGCTTGCGGCCGACACGGTCGACGAGGACCATCGCGATCACGGTGCCGACGATGTTGATGATCGATGTGGTGAAGCTGTAGAAGAACGAACTCTCGGGGTTGATGCCCACCGACTGCCACAGCGTCGAGGAGTAGTAGAACGCGACATTGATGCCGACGAACTGCTGGAAGACCGAGAGGCCGATGCCGATCCAGACGATCGGGAGGAGGCCGGAGCGACCGCCGAGGAGGTCCTTGAACGTGGACCTCTCCTCGCTGTGCATCGCGTGCTCGATCTCCGCGACACGGGCGTCGAGGTCGGTGTCCTTGCCCTCGACCTCCGCCAGCACGGCCTTCGCCTTGTCGATCCTGTTGGCGGAGATCAGGAAGCGGGGGGACTCGGGGATGGCGAAGGAGAGCAGGCCGTAGAGGACGGCCGGGACCACCATGACGCCGAGCATGAGCTGCCAGGCCTCGATGCCCAGGAGCTTGCCGCGCTGATCGCCGCCCGCGGCGTTGAGGATGCCCCAGTTGACCAGCTGCGAGATGGCGATGCCGACGACGATCGCGGCCTGCTGGAAGGAGCCGAGGCGGCCGCGGTAGGCAGGCGGCGAGACCTCGGCGATATAGGCGGGGCCGATGACCGAGGCCATGCCGATGGCGATACCGCCGAGGACGCGCCACAGGGCGAGGTCCCACAGCGCGAAGGGCAGCGCCGAGCCCACCGCGCTGATGGTGAAGAGGGTGGCGGAGATCTGCATCACCCGGATCCGGCCGATCCGGTCGGCGATCCGGCCGGCGGTGGCCGCGCCGATCGCGCAGCCGATCAGCGCGATGGCGATGACCTGGGCCAGGGCGGCCGAACCGATGTCGTACTTCCCGCGGATGCCCTCGACCGCGCCGTTGATCACGGAGCTGTCGTAGCCGAAGAGGAAGCCACCCATGGCCGCGGCCGCGGTGATGAAGATGACGTGGCCGAGGTGGTCCGGCTGGGCCTTGCGGCCCTCGGCCCCCTGCGCCATCGCAGTGCTGGTCAACGTGTACTCCTGGGTCCCGGCGGCACTGCCGGGAGGTGGGGGGTGGCCTTTCCGGTGGGGCACAAGATCCAACCAGCCACCACTTGAAGACATAAGCGACGCAGCAGACCCTATGTCTTCATTTTCCTAAGTCAATAGATGGTGATGAAGAACTCTTCCTGACCTTCCAGACAGGTTGGCTTCAACAGTTGAAGAGATGGTTAGCGAAGTCGCTGGCTGATCACCTTGGAGACGCCATCGCCCTGCATGGAGACGCCGTACAGGGCGTCCGCTACCTCCATCGTCCGCTTCTGGTGGGTGATCACGATCAGCTGGGAGCTCTCCTGGAGCTCCCTCATGATCCCGATCAGCCGCTGGAGGTTGGTGTCGTCCAGCGCCGCCTCGACTTCGTCCATCACATAGAACGGGCTGGGCCGCGCCTTGAAGATGGCCACCAGGAGGGCCACGGCGGTCAGCGAGCGCTCACCGCCGGACAGCAGCGACAGCCGTTTGACCTTCTTGCCCGGCGGCCGGGCCTCCACATCGACGCCGGTGGCCAGCATGTCCTCGGGGTCCGTGAGGACCAGCCGCCCCTCCCCGCCGGGGAACAGCCGCGAGAACACGCCCTCGAACTCCCGGGCCGTGTCCCGGTAGGCCTCGGTGAAGACCTCCTCGACCCGCTTGTCGACGTCCTTGACCACCTGCAGCAGATCGGTCCGGGTCTTCTTCAGGTCCTCGAGCTGCTCGGAGAGGAACCGGTGCCGCTCCTCCAGCGCCGCGAACTCCTCCAGCGCCAGCGGGTTGACCTTGCCGAGCTGCTGGTACGCCCGCTCCGCGGCCTTCAGCCGCTTCTCCTGCTCGGCCCGCACATATGGCACCGGCTGGTTCCTCGGGTGCTCCGGGTCGTCCGGCAGCTCCTCGTCCTCCGCCGGGGGCGACGGCGGTACGGGCCGGTCCGGCCCGTACTCCTCGGCCAGGGCCGCCGGTTCGACGCCGAACTCCTCCAGGGCCCTGGCCTCCAACTGCTCGATGCGCAGGCGCTTCTCCGCACCCAGCACCTCGCCCCGGTGCACCGAGTCGGTCAGCTTGTCCAGCTCCGACTTGAGCTCGCGGGCCCGGTTGCGCCCCTCCATGAGCTCGCGCTCCCGCTCGCCCTTCGCCGCCTCGGCAGCCTGCCGCTCCTCATCGGCCCGTACCAGCGACACCTCGACATGGGCGAGCAGTTGCCGGGCACCGGCCGCGACGGCCGAGGCGACCCGGGTCTCATGGTGCAGCCGCGCACGGCGCTGTTCGGCGCGCGCCCGCGCCTCCCGCTCCGCGCGCGCCGCCCGGTCCAGCCCATCCGCCCGTCCCGCCAGGCCCTTGACCCGCTCCTCATGGGTACGGACCGCCAGGCGCGCCTCCATTTCGGTCTGCCGCGCATTGGCCCCGTCGGCCGCGAGCCGGTCGCGTACCGAGGTATCCGGTTCGTCCGTGCCCTCCTCGTCCGCCAGCGACTCGGCGACTGCCAGCCGCTCGGCCAGCTCCTCGGCCTCCTCTGTGGCCCGGGCCAGCGCCTCCTCGGCCCGGGCGGCGGCGGCCGCCGTCCGCTCGGCCTCGCCCGCCGCCGCCCGGGCCTGTCCGGCGAGCCGCCCGAGGGCCTGGGCGAGCTGGGACTTCTCCCGGTCGGCCGAGCTGCGCAGCGCCGCCAGCTCCTCGACCAGCGCGGCACACCGGGTGCGCCGCACCTCGGCCGAGCGCTGCCCAGCGGTCAACCCGGCGCAGCGACCATCGAGTTCGGCCAGCTCCGCGGCGGCCTCGTCGACGGCGGCCCGCACCTCCAGCAGGCTCGGCGCCCCACCGGATCCGCCCTGCGCGATATGCGCGCCGAGCAGGTCGCCCTCGGCGGTGACGGCGGTCAGCTCCGGGTGCGAGGCGATCAGCTCCTCGGCCTCCTCCAGGGTGTCCACGACCGCGACATCGCGCAGCAGCCGGTGTACGGCGGGCAGCAACTCCGGTGGGGCATCGATGAGTTCGGCCGCCGCGCGACGACCGGCCGGGGGGTCGGTGCGGGGCTCGGGGGCCCCGCCGAGCAGCAGCACGGCCCGGCCCGCGTCCTCCTTCTTCAGCAGCCGCAGCGCCTCGGCCGCGGCGGGCAGCCCGGTGACGGCGACGCCGTCCGCCGCCGCGCCCAGTGCGGCGGCAAGGGGAAGCTCGTATCCCGGTGCCACGGAAAGGAGTTCGGCAGCCGGGCCCAGCAGTCCGGACAATCGTTCCTTCGCCGACAGCAGCGCGCCCGTGCCGTCCTTGCGGCGCAGCCCGAGGGCCAGTGCGTCATGCCGGGCGGTGATCGCGGCCCGTTGGCGCTCGGCGGTGGTCGCGGCCTCCCGGGCGGCGGTCAACCCGGCCTCGGCCTCGGCGAGTTCCTGCTTGGCACGGTCCTGGCGGCCGGTCAGCTCGAGGTCCCCGGCGTCGGCGCCGTCGGTCTCGGCCTGCTGCCGCTCGTACTCCGCCTGTGCGGTGGCGGCCCGCTCCCGTGCCTCGTCGCGGGCGGCCACCAGCCGGCCGATCTCGGCCTCGGCGGACGCCACCCGGCCGCGGGCCGTGGTGACCCGGCCGTGCAGCCGGGCCAGCTGCTCGCGGCGGTCCGCACCGGCCCGGGCCGCGTCCCGCAGCCGGCGTTCCTCGTCGGCCAACCGCTGTTCGAGCTCGGCACGGTGCTGTGCGGTGTCCTCCAGGGCCCGGCCCGCCGCCTCCAGGGCGGCCGCCAGCTCCGCCTCCTGCTCCCGGATGCGGGCCGCCTCGCGCTCGAGGTCCTCGGGGTCACGGCCGCGCCGTTCCTCGGTGGGGGCCGTGCTCGCGCTGGTGACGCGGGCATCGGCGAGGCCGATCGTGCCGCGCACCCGCTCAGCGAGCCGGGACAGTTCGTACCAGGTCTGCTGGGCCGCCGCCAGGCGCGGGGTGAGCTCCCCGACCTGCTCCTCCAGTGCCGCCTCGCGCTGTGCCGCGGCGCACAGCTCGGCCTCGGCGGCCTCCTTGCGGCCCTTGAGCGCGGCCTCGTCCGCGACCTCGGCGCGCAGCGCCTCGCGCAGGGTCACCAGGTCGTCGGCGAGCAGCCGCAGCCGGGCGTCGCGCAGGTCGGCCTGGATGACGGCGGCCCGCCGGGCGACCGCGGCCTGCCGCCCCAGCGGCTTGAGCTGGCGCCGCAGCTCATCGGTGAGGTCCTGGACCCGGGCGAGGTTGGCGCGCATCGCGTCCAGCTTGCGCAGCGCCTTCTCCTTGCGCTTGCGGTGCTTGAGGACGCCCGCCGCCTCCTCGATGAAGGCGCGGCGGCCCTGCGGGTCGGCGTGCAGGACGGAGTCGAGCTGGCCCTGGCCGACGATGACATGCATTTCCCGGCCGATGCCGGAGTCGGAGAGGAGTTCCTGGATGTCCAGGAGGCGGCAGGTGTCGCCGTTGAGCTGGTACTCGCTGCCGCCGTTGCGGAACATGATCCGCGTGATGGTCACTTCGGCGTAGTCGATGGGGAGCGCGCCGTCGGAGTTGTCGATGGTCAGCGAGACCTCGGCGCGGCCCAGTGGGGGACGGCCGGTCGTCCCGGCGAAGATGACGTCCTCCATCTTGCCGCCGCGCAGCGACTTGGCGCCCTGCTCGCCCATGACCCAGGACAGGGCATCCACCACATTGGACTTGCCCGAGCCATTGGGGCCCACGACACAGGTGATGCCGGGTTCGAAGCGCAGGGTCGTGGCCGAGGCGAAGGACTTGAAGCCGCGCAGGGTCAGACTCTTGAGGTGCACGCGGAAGGACTCTACCGTTCATCTCGGTTTCGTCCTGGAAGGTGCAGGGCACATGATGCGGTGTGGGGTGGGGGCGGAAACATCCGGAAATGACGAAGGGACGCCGAAGCGTCCCTTTGCAGACTCTCTGAGCGGCTGACGGGGCAGCCTGGCCGGGCCCCCGGGGTGGGGCGCGCGGTCAGGCGAGCGCAGGCTCCGCCTGGGGTACGTCGATGCTGTCGAGCAGCGAGTCACCGCGGTGAGCGGCGGCAGACAGCGCGTCGTTCTCGGCCTGCATCCGGATGAGCTCGGATTCCAGGTCCTGGACTCGCTGCTGAAGCCGTCGCATCTCGGAGAGGACTCGGGGGTCGGAGCCGCCGACGTAACCGAGAAGCGCCTTTGCCATGATGGATGGTCCTCCACACTGAGTGACCGACCGAAGCGGTGTGGGTCGTGAGGGATTCGCACCCGCGGTGTCTGCCATCACTACTGCGGTGTTTCAATGCCAAACAGCTAAGGTGCGCGGGGCTTCCAGAGTCTCACCAAAAGGTTTGACGGTCAACACGATCACACCCCGTATCGACCGGCGTCCCGGGGGTGTGCGGCGGCGAAATGCGCGGCGCTTTCCTCGTCCGGGACCGGGGGGCGTGGAGATCATCCGTTGAGAGGCAGCCTTGCATGGCGGGGCCGTCTTGGCAACCATCAGGCGATTTCCCCGGTTCACACATGCCGAAGGCATATGACGAGCCCTTCTCCGGGGGATTCCCTTTTCCCTGCCGCACGGTCAGCGGATCTCGAACCCGTTGTATCCGCCGCGCGGTGTGTCCCAGATCTCGGTGACCCCGTCCACGCGGCCGGGCGTATCTCCCGCACGCAGCCAGTCGAGCAATTGTTCGCACCCGGTGCGCGGTCCCTCGGCGACGACCTGCACCCGTCCGTCCGCGAGGTTCGACGCGAACCCGGTCAGATCCCCGATGCGCATTGCGTTCTCCCGGGCGAACCATCGAAAACCAACACCCTGCACTTGGCCACGAACCCAGGCAGTAAGACGAACATTCTCGTTCATGTCTGCACGCTAACCGGCCAATTAGATAAGCAGCACTTCGGCCCCGCACTGCATGCCGTACAGTCCCGGGTCGAAAAGACTCCCCCGTACGAGTGACGCACTTTGACGCCGAGCACAGCCGAGCACAAAGGAAGGCAGCGGATGGGTCGTCATCGACGCTCTGCCTCTGTGACCTCAGACAAAGCGGCAGCGAGTCCCCGGGCTCCCCTGACGAGCGAGACGGCCGGGCACGTCGACCCGGACGAAGCACCCACCGTACCCATCCCCATCGCCTCCCCCTCCCGCCCGGTCGGCGCGGGGCGGCACCGAAGCCCGCACCGGCCCGGGCCGAAGGCGGCCAGGCCCGGCAAGACGGCCAAGGCGAAGACCCCGGCGCGGGCCGGGCTGTTCGGCGCCTCCGCCGCGGTGGCCATGGGCGCGGTCGCCATGGTCTCCGGCCTGCTGCCGGGCAATCCACTGGCGGTCGGCGGCGACACCGGGAGCGGGCACAGCGGCGGCACCAGCGGACAGGTGCGCGCCGACGCGCCCCTGGACACCCCGGTGGGCACCCCGCCCGACACCCGGTCCGAATCACCACCGCCGCCGGCACGGCACACCGGACCGACCGTCCCGGCCCAGCGCCCGGAGGTCCCCGCGAGCCGGACGTACGGCCGTACCCCCTCGCCCACCCCCTCCGCGCACTCCGCGGCGGCGCCCGTTCCGGCCGCCCCGGTGGCGCACCGGCCGGCCGCCGCCGGCATCACCCCGCACGGCACCCCCAACGCCGGGCCGCGCCCGGCCCGTACGCCCGTGGCGGCGCCCTCCTCCGGGCTTCCCTCGGACGTCTCCGCCGAGGTCTCCGCGACGGAGACGGCGGAGGTGCGGGCGCCCGAGCAGCCGGCCGCCGATGTCCATGCCTCGGTCGCGAGCCAGGTCGTCGCCCTGGTCAACGCGGAGCGGGCGAAGGTCGGTTGCCGCCCGTTGCACGTCGACCACCGGCTCGGCACCCTCGCGCAGTCCTTCAGCGACGACATGGCCCGGCGGGGCTTCTTCGACCACACCGACCCGGACGGCAAGTCGCCGTGGGACCGGGCCGCCAGGCGCGGCATCAGGAACCTCGGCGGCGAGAACATCGCCCGCGGCCACCCGGACGCGCACACGGTGATGGATGCCTGGATGCGCAGCGCGGGCCATCGGCAGAACATCCTCAACTGCGAGTACCGGACCCTTGGCGTCGGCGTGCACCGGGGCCCGGGCGGGCCCTGGTGGACCCAGGACTTCGGCTACTGACCCCGGCCGTTGCCCGCCGGAGGCCGGCCGGCGGGCAACGGCCCATGGGGGGCGGGACGCGGGTCAGGCGGCGACGCGGCCGGCGACGAAGATCTTCGTCTGCTCGGCGACCCGGCGGCCGAGGTGCACGGCGGTCTCGATGTCGGCCTTGTGCACTCCCTCGGGGCCCTGGTCGTTGTTGCTCTGGGCGCCGGCCCCCATGAAGAACCCGAGGCGGTTGATGTCCTGCTCGGACGCCGTCGAGTTGTTCCAGCCCGGGTGCAGTCCGAGGCTGACCCAGTGCATGCCGTGCTGGGCGGCGAGGATGGTGAAGAACTGCAGGGTGTGCAGCTTGTCGCCGCTCTTGGAGCCGGAGTTGGTGAAACCGGCGGCGATCTTGTTCTGCCAGGCGTTGGCGAACCAGCGCTTGGAGGATGCCTCCGCGAAGGCATGGAAGGCGCCGGAGGCGGTGCCCATGTAGGTGGGCGAGCCGAAGACGATCGCATCGGAGGCGTCGAGCAGCTCCCACTGTTCCTCGGTGATCTCGTCGACCTTGATCAGCTGGACGGTCGCTCCGGCCTCGACCGCCCCGGTGCGGACGGCCTCGGCGAGAACGGTGGTGTGGCCGAAGCCGGAGTGGTAGGCGATGGAGATGACAGGCGTCGTCATGACAGAAGCTCCTCGGGGGAATCACGGGGGGGAATCCGATGAGGAAAGGTAAGCACTAACTTTTGGTTAGCGCAACCTAGGAGTGAGCGCTTTACCGGAGTATGGTGATCGCATGACGACCGACGGCACCGCCAGGCAGGCCAGCGGCAGCTGCAATGACGCGCTGGCCTTCGACGTCTTCTCCCGGGACTGCCCCTCGCGCGAAACGCTGGGCGATGTCACCGGGCGCTGGGGCAGCCTGACCCTGGGCGCGCTGCGCGAGAACACGCTGCGCTTCAACGAGCTGCGCCGCCGCGTCGAGGGCGTCAGCGAGAAGATGCTGTCCCAGACTCTGCACGCACTGGAACGCGACGGGCTGGTCCACCGCGAGGCCCAGCCGACCAATCCCCCGCGCGTGGACTACCGGCTCACCCCGCTGGGAGAGGAGGTGGCCGAGCGGCTGATGGGGCTGATCGAGCTCGTGGAGTCCCGAATGCCCGAGGTCACCGCGGCCCGGCGGGCATACGATGCCGGGCGGGCGTAACACTCAGCCGCGCGGCGGGCGTTGGCAGCGCGGGCAGAAGTAGCTGGAGCGGTTCATCCACGGACGCCGGCGCATGGGGGTGCCACAACGGCGGCAGGGCTGGTCCTCGCGCCCATAGGCGTCCAACGACCGGTCGAAATAGCCGGATTCGCCGTTCACATTGACATAGAGGCTGTCAAAGCTGGTGCCGCCCACCGCCAGGGCCTCGTTCATGACCTCACGGATGTGGGTCAGCAGTTCGGCGGTGCGCGGCCGGGTCAGGGTCGCGGTCGGCCGGTCGTAGTGCAGCCGGGAGCGCCACAGCGCCTCATCGGCATAGATGTTGCCGACCCCGCTGATCAGCGACTGGTCGAGCAGGGCGCGTTTGACGGTGGTACGGCGACGGCGCAGCGCGGCATGGAACGCCTCGTCGTCGAAAGCGGTGTCCAGCGGATCGCGTGCGATGTGCGCGATGACATCCGGGAGCCCTTCGGGGTCCGTGTCGTGCAGCGAGAGCCCGCCGAAGGTGCGCTGGTCGACGAAGCGCAGTTCGGTGCCCGCAGGGTCGGCGAACCGGACGCGCACCCGCAGGTGCTTCTCGTCGGGGGCGTCCGGTGGCCGGACCAGCAGTTGGCCGCTCATCCCGAGGTGGGCGAGCACGGCCTGGGGCCGGTCGCCCAGGGGCAGCCAGAGGTATTTGCCCCGCCGCCGGGCGGCGCCCAGCGGATGGCCGGTCAGCTGGGCGGCGAAGTCCTCCGCCCCGGCCTCATGGCGGCGGACCGCCCGGGGGTGCAGGACCTGCACCTCGGCGACCGTGCGCCCGCAGACCCAGCGCTCCAGTCCGCGCCGTACGACCTCGACCTCGGGCAGCTCGGGCACGGATCTCCTTCGGAAAGGCCCTGGGAAAGCGGCGGGAAAACCTTCGGCCCGCGACGCCGGAGGGCGCCGCGGGCCGAAGGGTGGCTCAGAGCGAAGCGTCGTCGGGCTTGTCGTCCGACTGCCCGTCCCCGGCGCGCGCCTCGGCGGCACCGTGGATGGCACGCCAGGCGGACTCCGCCGCCTGCTGCTCCGCTTCCTTCTTGCTGCGGCCGGTGCCGGTGCCGTACGCGACACCACCGACGCGGGCAGCAGCCGTGAAGGTCTTCTCGTGGTCGGGCCCGGTCTCGGTGACGAGATACTCCGGCACGCCCAGCCCCTCGGTGGCCGTGAGCTCCTGGAGGCTGGTCTTCCAGTCCAGGCCGGCGCCGAGGTTCGAGGACTTCTCGATCAGCGGATCGAAGAGCCTGTGCACCAGTTCGGCGGCGGCGTCCAGACCCTGGTCGAGGTAGACCGCGCCGATCACCGCTTCCAGGGTGTCCGCGAGGATGGATGCCTTGTCCCGGCCGCCCGTGCCCTCTTCACCGCGGCCGAGCCGGATGAAGGCGCCGAGGTCCAGGCCACGGCTGACCTCCGCCAGCGCCCGGGAGTTGACCACCGCGGCCCGCAGCTTGGCCAGCTGGCCCTCGGGCAGGTCCGGGTGGATGCGGTACAGCGTGTCCGTGACCACCAGGCCGAGCACCGAGTCCCCGAGGAACTCCAGCCGCTCGTTGGTGGGCAGGCCGCCGTTCTCGTACGCGTAGGAACGGTGGGTCAGCGCACGCACCAGAAGGGCGGTCTCGAGTTCATACCCGAGCCGCCCTTCCAGAAGCGCGTGAGACGAGGCCGTGTCCGCCTGTGGCACCGGTCCGGAGCCATCCCCGCGTTTGCGGGACGAGGTAGTGGCGTCTGACATAAAGCCTGTCACCCGCCGATCAGACCTCGAGGACCTGGCGCTTGTTGTAGGTGCCGCAGCTGGGGCACGCGATGTGCTGCTGCTTCGGCTCGTGGCAGCGCTCGCACGCCACCAGGGTGGGGACCGCAGCCTTCCACTGCGACCGGCGGTGGCGCGTGTTGCTGCGCGACATCTTCCGCTTCGGAACAGCCACGGCTACTTCTCCTGTGAGTCATCCCCGTCGGAACGGGGTGCGTTGTCCATCTCGCCGTCCTGGCCGGATCCGGCGAGTCCCTGCAGTGCCGCCCAACGAATGTCGACGGTCTCGTGATGGTGGTCCGGTTCGTCCGCCAGCCGCGCTCCGCACTCGGAGCACAGGCCGGGACAGTCTTCCCGGCACACCGGCTGCAGCGGCAGTGCGAGCACCACCGCATCGCGCAGCACGGGCTCGAGGTCGAACAGGTCGCCCTCGAGGAAGAGCATGTCCTCCTCTTCCTCGGCGTCGTCGCCGGGCTCCGCCTTGGGGCGGCTCCGGTCGTCGGCGTCGGGGTAGGAGAACATCTCCTGGAAGTCCGCGTCGAGCTCTCGCTCCAGCGGCTCCAGACACCTTACGCACTCCCCTGCCAGCGGTGCACGGGCGGTGCCTGTGACAAGCACCCCTTCCATGACCGACTCAAGGCGGAGGTCGAGCTCCACCGTCGCGCCCTCGGCGACCCCGATGCCGAGGTCGGTCGGGGCCGGGACGGAGCGGGAAACCCTCTTCAGCGCACCGGGACGCCGCCCCAGCTCGTGTGTGTCGAACACAAGAGGGGAACGGTGATCAAGGCGGGCGTTCAGGGCTTCCTGCTTTCTACGCTGCGGTGACGGCTGCCGCCATGGCGATCGATGGTGATACACCGTGGGCAGCCTGGATCGCGGTCGTGCACGCGACCGAACAGCCAGGATACTGGACGGCCCGCTGTGGGCCCAATCCGCGTCGGCCGGGTCAGCGTCCCTGCTCGTAGCGGCGGAGCTGGTTGAGGTCGATCATGCTCGTGTCGAACAGGCTGGTCTCGTCGAGCGCACCGCCCGGCTGGGGCTGCGGCTGCGGCTGCGGCTGCTGGTACGCGCCGCCGTCCGCGCCCTGGCCCGGCCCGGTGTTCTGCACCGGCCAGGCATAGGGATCCGGCTGCTGGTAGCCGCCCTGGGCGGCGTAGGGGTCCGGCTGCTGCGCATAGTGCGGCTGGTAGCCGTACGCCTCCTGGGGCTGGTAGCCGGCGGCGGGCACGGCGTACTCGGGGTACTCGGGGTAGCCGGGCTGGGCCGGCGGCTGCGCGGCCGGTTCGCCGGGGGCGGCCAGGTGGGCGAGGAAGTCCGCGTCGCTGGGGCCGTGGCCCGCGGCGAGGTCGTCCTGGGCCGCCAGGTGGGCGCCCAGCTCGTCGATCGGCCGGGCTCCCTGCAGCTTCTGACGGCCCCGGCCGACCGCCTCGAGGGTCTTGGCCAGCACGGCCGAGACCGCGCCGAGCCTGGCGTCCACATAGGCGTCGGCGTTGTGGCGCTGGGTGCCGGGATCGGTGCTGCGCTCGGGCACCTCGGCGTCCTCGGGGTCCTGGTAGCCGTCGCCCCTGCCGAGCAGCTTCTCCCGGCCGCGGTCGACGGAGCCGATGGTCTTGGTCAGGACGACCTCGAAGTTGGCGAGCTTGCTGTCGACATAGTCGTCGGCCTGGGCGCGGATCTCCTCGGCCTCCCGGCCGGCCTCGGCCAGGATCCGGTCGGCCTCCTCCCGGGACTCCCGGGCGACCTCGGTGTCGGAGATCAGCGAACCCCGGTGGGCGCGCGCGGACTCCAGGATCCGCTCGGCCTCCTCCTGGGCCTCGGCGACCAGCTGCTCCCGGTCGCCGATGAGCTCCTGCGCCCGGGCCAGCGAACCGGGCAGAGCGGCCCGCAGCTCTTCCAGCAGGGCGAGCAGCTCGGCCCGGTTGACGACGCAGGAGGCCGACATGGGCATGGAACGGGCACCGGCGACGGCCGTGACGATCTCGTCGAGCTTCTTCTGCACGTCCACCTTGGCGACCGTCGCTTTCTTGGCTGGTACGAACGGGACGACTGTACGGCCAGCGGCCCCGGCCTGACACCAACTGACGACTTGTCAGATCATCAGGAGTGCGCGAGCCGCTCGGTGAGTGCCTCCAGCACCACCGGCGGCAGCAGGTGGGAGACATCGCCGCCCCAGGCCGCGACCTCCTTGACCAGGCTGGACGACAGGAAGCTATAGGTGGGGTTGGTCGGTATGAACAGCGTCTCCACGCCCGAGAGGCCGTTGTTCATCTGGGCCATCTGCAGTTCGTAGTCGAAGTCGCTGACGGCCCGCAGGCCCTTGACGATGGCGGCGATGTCACGGTCCCGGCAGAAGTCGACCAGCAGTCCATGGTGCGACTCCACCTGTACGTTGCCGTACTCGGCGGTGACCTGGCGCAACAGTTCTATCCGCTCTTCGACCGTGAACAAGCCCTGCTTGGACTTGTTGATCATCACGGCGACGTGTACGACGTCGTACAGCTTCGCGGCGCGGGCGATGATGTCGAGGTGTCCATTGGTGACGGGGTCGAACGACCCCGGACAGACGGCGCGGCGCAACAACGGTGGTTCCTCGCTCTCCGGTCCATTCATGGCGTGCCCTGAGCCGGGTCGGCCGTGCACGCCGAGGCGGCGCGACCGTACCAAAGCGTCCCCTCGCCGTAGCGACGGGCCCTCAGCGCCGCGAAACCCTCCGGCCAGCGGAATTCCCCGCCTCGGGTGCTGCGCTCCACGGTGATCAGCGCACCCTCGGCCAGCCAGTGATGGGTGCGGAGTGTGAGCAGGATCTCCCGCAGTTCCTGATCTGTCACGGCATAGGGCGGGTCGAGGAAGACCACGTCATAGGGGGCGCCGGGGGCGGGGGCCGACGCGATCTGCTCCGCCTTGCCCGTCCGTACCTCGGCACCCGGCAGCCCGATCGCACGGACGTTCTCCCGGATGACCCGGACCGCGCGGGCGTCGGCCTCCACCAGCAGCACATGGTCCGCGCCGCGGGAGAGCGCCTCCAGGCCGACCGCGCCGGAGCCGCCGTACAGATCGGCCACCCGCAGGCCCTGCAGGGTGCCGAGCAGGGACACCCAGGTGGAGAAGAGGCCCTCCCGCGCCCGGTCGGAGGTCGGGCGGGTGCCGGTGCCGGGCGGCACGGCCAGGCGGCGTCCGCCGGCGGCTCCGGCGATCACGCGGGTCATGGGCTCTCGGTCCTTCGGAGTGGCGGCGGCGGGGCGGCGGCGAACGGGCCGCCGCACCCTCAGCCTATGCGGCTCCGCCGCTGGTCACCCCTTGTCGAGGTAGCGCTCCCGCTCCGCGTCCAGCAGCGCGTCCAGCGCCGTGCGCAGCTCGGGGAGCCGGGCCAGCCCGGGGTCGGCCGCGACGATCGCCGAGGCCTCCTCCCGGGCCGCCGCGATGACCTCCTCGTCGTCGATGACGGTGAGCATGCGCAGCGAGGAGCGGACGCCGGACTGCGCCTGGCCGAGCACATCGCCCTCGCGGCGCTGCTCGAGGTCGATGCGGGACAGCTCGAAGCCGTCCAGCGTGCCGGCCACGGCGGCCAGCCGGGCCCGCGCGGGGCCGGCCTCCGGCATCTCGCTGACCAGCAGGCACAGCCCGGCCGCCGAGCCACGGCCGACCCGGCCGCGCAGCTGGTGCAGCTGGGAGACGCCGAACCGGTCCGCGTCCATGATCACCATGGCGGTGGCATTGGGCACGTTCACGCCCACCTCGATCACGGTGGTGGCGACCAGGACGTCCACCTCGCCGACCGCGAAGCGGCGCATCACGTCGTCCTTCGCCTCGGGCTGCAGGCGGCCGTGCAGGACCTCGATGCGCAGCCCGGCCAGCGGGCCCCCGGTGAGCTGCTCGGCGATCTCCAGGACCGCGAGCGGCGGGCGCTTCTCGATGGCGTCCTCGACGGACTCCGCGGACTTCTTCCCCGGCTCGTCCTGCTCGTCGCCGATGCGCGGGCACACTACATACGCCTGGTGCCCGGCCTCGACCTCCTCGCGCACCCGCTCCCAGGTGCGGGCCAGGAAGTGCGGCTTGTCCTTGGCGGGCACCACATGGGTGGCGATGGGCGAACGCCCGGCCGGGAGCTGGTCCAGGACGGAGGTGTCCAGATCGCCGAAGACGGTCATGGCGACGGTGCGGGGAATCGGCGTCGCGGTCATCACCAGCAGGTGCGGAGGCTGCTTGCCCCGGGAGCGCAGCGCGTCGCGCTGCTCGACTCCAAAGCGGTGCTGCTCGTCCACCACCACCAGGCCGAGGTCGTGGAACTGCACCTTGTCCTCGATCAGCGCATGGGTGCCGATGACGATCCCGGCCTCGCCGGTGACCAGATCCAGCAGCGCCTGCCGCCGCGCCGCCGTGCCCATCGAGCCGGTGAGCAGCACCACCTTGGTGCCCTGCTCGGCACCGCCCAGCAGGCCGGCCTCGGCCAGCTCGCCCATCATCTCGGTGATCGACCGGTGGTGCTGCTGGGCGAGCACCTCGGTGGGGGCGAGCATCGCGGCCTGGCCGCCCGCGTCGACGACGCCCAGCATGGCGCGCAGGGCGACCAGGGTTTTCCCCGAGCCCACCTCGCCCTGCAGCAGCCGGTGCATGGGGTGCTCGGTGGCCAGGTCGCCGAAGATCTCGGCGGAGACCGTGCGCTGACCCTCGGTCAGGGTGAACGGCAGCCTGGCGTCGAAGGCGTCCAGCAGCCCGCCCTGGACGGGCTTGCGGGCCACCGCCGGCAGCTGCCCCTCCGCATGCCGCCGACGGGCCAGGGCGACCTGGAGGACGAATGCCTCGTCCCACTTCAGCCGGGCCCGGGCGTCCTCGATGTCCGCCTTGGCGCGCGGCCGGTGGACCTTGCGGAAGGCGTCGGCGAGCTCGGCCAGCCCCCGGCCCTCGCGCAGCGCGGGCGGCAGCGGATCGACGATGCCCTGCCAGCCCTCCGCCTCGAAGAGGTCCAGCAGCGTGCCGACGGCCTTGGCGAGCTTCCAGGACTGGAACTGCTTGCACGCCGGGTAGATGGGCAGCAGCCGGCCCGCGAACTCCTCGGCGGCGGCCGCGCCGCCGTCGCGGTCCAGCAGCTCGTAGTCGGGGTGCAGCAGCTGTCTGGTGCGGTTGAAGAGGGACGTCTTCCCGGCGAACATGCCGCGCCGCCCGGGGATCAGCTCCTTCTCCCGCGCATAGGCGCCCCGGCCGAAGAAGACCAGGGTCAGCGAGCCGCTGCCGTCGGTGACCACGACCTCCAGGCGGACGCCCTTGCCATGGTTGAAGGTCTTCATGGCCGCCTTGGCGACCTGGGCGACCACCGTGACGTGCTCGTCGAGCGGCAGATCGGCGAGCCGGGTCAGCTCGCCGCGCTCGGCGTAGCGGCGCGGGTAGTGGTGCAGCAGATCGCCGGCGGTGTGCAGGCCGAGGTGCTCGGCCATCACCTTCGCGGTGTTGCCGCCGAGGATCTTCTTCAGTGGTTCGTTGAGCAGCACAATTGTCTCCAGGGCCGGCGCCGTGGGGCTCCGGCTGGGGGTCTGGGGGTCATCCCCCAGGAATTCGCAGTGTCGAGCGCGGGCACGCCCCTATTGCACACCAGGCCGCTGACAGCCGGGGCTATTCGATGCCGTCTATTCGATGCCGTCTATTCGATGCCGATGAGCAGCGGTGCCGACTGCTGTCCGCCCCGGTAGACCACGGTGTCCACGGCGAGGTGACCGCCGCGTACATGCCGCTCCAGCCGGTCGGCGACCGCGTCCGGGACGTCCGCGCCCAGGACCAGGGTGACCATTTCGCCGCCCGCCGCCAGCATCCGGTCGAGCACGGTCTCGGCGGTCGCGGCCAGCTCCGCGCCGATCACGGCGACGTCCCCGTCGATCAGGCCGAGCACATCCCCGGCCTGGCAGACGCCCGCCATGGTCCAGGACTGCCGCTCGGCGACGGCCAGTTCGGCGTAGCGGGTGGCGCCCGCGGCGGCGGTCATGGCGACGACGTCCTCGTCGAAGCGGCGCCCGGGCTCGTGGACGGCGAGGGCGGCGATGCCCTGCACCGGGGAGCGGGTGGGGATCAGGGCCACCCGTACGCCCTCGGCGCGGGCCTGTTCCGCGGCGGCCGCC